>JAUXFA010000025.1 GCA_030620285.1 Piscirickettsiaceae bacterium | reverse complement strand
TGCGTAGTGCCGTAATGCATCTGCCTGAGTATGAACACCATTTAACCCAAGGTCTGGATAACGGTCTGTATACCATTTTGAATTGAATCTAGCTGAGCCTTGCCGACCTTCATGAATGCCATAAGACAGCCAATGATTCTTCAGGCCAGCTTCGGTGGTAATTCCTGCGTTAGCCAAATCTGGATTCTGGGAAGCATAGAATTCCCAATCAAAGACATTGTTGTTGCTATAAACTTCGGGGCGTTGCGCTATATCTGCAGCTCCTTGATACCACTCACTTCCCCTAGACATGAACAACAAAATGCCTTGCTCTTCTCTTTCCGTGGCTAGACCCGTACCTGCAGGAGAATGGTCACTCAACTTACTAGCTCTACCCTCCCCCATATTGTAATCGCTATTATTTCCACTGAATTGTGAGGTTATAAGGTTACTACCGATCGAATTAGACATCTTTTTTCCTCAGTTTTAAATTGTATTGAAAGCCATCCTCATCTTGCTAAATTTGAACAATGGCTTGCCTCAATAATGCATTCAGCTAGGTGGTATCCAACAAAGTGATTTTGCATTTCTAATCACCACCGTAAAATCTAAAATAACTTGATAAAGAAGACTCTACCCCATCAATCACCGATGGTGAATTTGAGGTAGAGCCTTTCATCAATCCTCTACGCGTCGTCTTCTTCTCTATCAGCGTCATCAATTTCTGTTCCACCAGCTTGCGCCGTGGCGTCAGCCGGAGTAATCGCTTCTTTCACTAAATCAGTCAGACTTTGCAAATTGCTCGTTGCTAACGTGATCTGCTCATTCATCCCATCAATGTCACCTGCCTCTGATTTTTCAATCGCTAAGTCAACCGCTGAAGCAAAATCATTTACCACCGTCGTCATTTCTTGATACAAGGTGTCATCTATTTTGCCTTCCAATCCTTTTGTGGCTGCTTTTAGCTCATCGGAGGCTGTTTCAAATGCATCGATGTTTGCCTGTGAGGGGTCTGCCAACATCGCGTTTCCAGCTCTTTCAAGATTAACAGTCGCTGTTTCAAACGCTGCTATCTCTGGAATCCCAGTATTGGCACCTAATCCATCGGAAATACTTTTAAGTCCATTAATGGCTGCTTTCAGTTCACTCGATACCGGATTAGCTTCAACAGGATCTACCTCAGCTGGAGTAATCGCATCTTTCACTAAATCAGCCATATTTTCCAAACTGCTGGTCGCCAACGTGATCTGTTCATTCATTTTGTCGGTATCACCCTCCGCTGCATAGGTCACTGCCAAGTTAACCGCTGACTCAAAGTCATCAACCGCTGTGGTGATGTCTTGATACAAGGCGTCATCTATTTTGCCTTCCAATCCATAGGTGGCTGCTTTTAACTCATCGGAGGCTGCTTCAAACGCATCAATGTTTGCCTGTGAGGGGTCTGCCAACATCGCGTTTCCAGCTCTTTCGAGGTTTACGGTCGCTGTTTCAAACGCTGCTATCTCTGGAATGCCGGTGTTGGCACCTAATCCATCGGAAATGCTTTTAAGTCCATTGATGGCTTCTTTCAGTTCACTCGATACCGGATTAGCTTCAGTAGTATCAGCCACGCCAGCTTCTACTTCAACGGTCACTGCGTCTTCTACTATATCAGCCAGACTTTGTAAACTACTGGTCGCTAAGGTGATTTGGGCATCTGTCTCAGCCGTATCGCCATCCGCATAATATCCAATCGCTAAGTCAACGGCCGCTTCAAAATCATCGACTGCCGTAACCGCTTGTTGGTAGACGCTGTCATCAATTTTCCCTTCTAACGCGTGGGTGGCTGCCTTTAAGTCATCGGCTGCTACTTCAAACGCATCGATGTTTTCTTGTGATGGGTCTGCCAATAGGTTATTTGCGGCCGTTTCAAGCTTGACGGTGGCTGTTTCAAATGCAACTAACTCTGGCATACCGGTGTCCGCACCGAGTCCATCGGAAAAGCCTTTAAGATCATCCGTGGCTTGTTCTAAGCCATTGAGTAACGGATTGACTTCAACGGCATCAGATTCTGCACCCGTATCCGTGGTGGTATCCGTAGTTGTATCTTCAGTAGCAGATGTGTCATCGTTTGCATTTACAGTCGTTGTGACAATGGCGCTATCGCCTTCTATACCCTCTTTAGTCGCCCTAACTACTTCTTTTAATGCTGTCACTATTTCAGCTGCAACTGCATCCACCTCAGATTGAAGGCCATCAAGACCTGCCAATTTATCTACCACTTCTTCAAATGCCGTGACTGCAGCTGAGACGTCTTTATAGGTTCCAGCATCAATTTTTCCGTCCAATGCATCAGTCGCATTTTTAAGCGCATCCGCTGCTTTTTCAAGTCCTTCTATGGATGCTTCACTGGTTGGGTCAGCTATAAAAGCATCAATCGCTTCTTCTAGCAGCTCTGTTGCTTCTTCATATGCATCCAGCTCAGCAATGCTAAATTTGTCCATTAATCCACTGGTTAATGAATTAAGCTTATCACTCAGCGTATCCAGCTCTTGATAAGGGTCAACCGCCGTATCTACATCTGCCGCAACTTCTGCACCTGCCGTTGCATCAACCAACGTATCCAGTGCCGTGGTCGCTTTTGATACAGCTCCGGCCATATCGGCTTCACCATCGTCTGCCGCCAATAGATGATCAGTCGCCGTCTCAAAGGCATCAACCGCTGATGAAATCTTCTCATATTTTTCATCACCGATCTCACCCTCTAAGGCATGTGCGGCATTTTTAAGTTCGTCCGCAGCAGTTTCTAATTCTTCAATGGCATTTTCATCTGTGGGATTCTCTCTGACTTCTTCAGCCGCTCGAGCTACTTTGCCAGCAGCTGCTTCAAATTTATCAACTGCTGCATTATCATGCTCAGCTTTAAGTTCATCCGCCGCTGTTTCAAGTTTCCCCGCTGAAGCTTCTAGCTTTTCAACTTCAGGAGCCAAGTCTAAATCACTGGTGGTTGTAGTTGTGTCTGCTGCTGCAGCACTACTACTTGACGTGCTGCTACTCGATGTACTACTGCTTGTAGTGCTCGTACTGGATGTCGATGTCGTACTCTTGTCCAAATTACTGTGCGAGCCATCAATCCAGATTTTGTCAAAATACAGGCCGTACTTTGATTCATAAACGCTATCGGCCCCCTCTGTATTAATTTGGGTCTGTGCTTCACTTTTGTTTAGCTCCTCACCCAGAAAAAATTTACTTCTATCTTCAACAACACTATTGGTGTTTGATTCAATGTCACTCATTTCGGTTCTCCTGATTCTTTAAAATCTAACTACTCTTCTATCAATCGACTACTTAACGAAGACTTGATTTACTTGCTTTGTCCATAATGGCTAGCATTGAATTAAAATAGGAGTTACTGATCGACATTTTCGTTTGTATGATAATCATCTCTGATTGAAATATTTGCAAGTCAGTTGCTGAGGCATCTGTTTTACCTAATGCCGTGCTGGATTGTTGTCCTTGACTGTTATCGGTACCGGCGAGAGAGTCTGTGTTATTGGTGTTATCTGTAGTATTTGCAACTTGGTCTGTCATGATAAATCCTCATTATAATAGTGAAAAATTAAATAGCTAACTTGTGAAAAAATCGCTTTAATCTGATCTACTTATTAACTATCTTGAGGCACACAATAACAAACAAAAATATAAAAAAATACTGGACTGATGGCAGTGGCCACGCGGCAGTGAACTAATGGCAGTGGACCTTTGGCAGTGATTATTTTGAAGAATACGCAGAATAATATTAACTAAAATCTCAGATGAATGACAAAGCAAAGCCTATTGAGTAAAATTCTAATAAATGTGGGCTTTGTTCACGGGATTAACTGGGGTCATATATGGTCCGCCCGGTATTACGTGTAAACTTTTGATCGTAACATAAAGAAATATTGCACCCAGATATCCGGCCTTTGTATGAGGCTGTCTAATGCCTCTGACCCTGATGGAATCCGCGCATTCCGCACCTAATCAGATTTATGGCCTCTCAATGGGCCCTAGTGTAGTGGCCTACAGAAACAGGACACCTTTTTTAAGGCCATTACAAAATCATTTCGAGGCTAAATCACTTCAACTTACGCATACGGCCTGCTGGCTTGCGCTCATCGTGCTTAACATTTGGAGTTACCTCCGCCTGCCCGATGCTTGCAATCTGGTGGTTGACCTACCTTGCCAGAGTGGGGCTTCCACCCACTGGAATTATCGACCTTGCTCGGCCACACACCCCACTTGTTACTGCTACTCCGCTCGTAAGGGAATTTAGTTTAATCACCCAACTCCCAGCGGCCTAGTGGATCATCGCTAGTAGCATTAGTTAAAACATGGGAGACAGAAGCCCCAAGTCCAAATACAGGAGACTTAATTTGAGAATCAATCTTTAAAAATCGCTTGTTTTGGTCTCCTCCTGTTCTTTTAAAATCAATGGAAATTCCATCCAAATTTTTCTCTCCAAAAATATCTGAAAAATATTTATGAGAATCATTATAACTATGAATATCAGGTGTGGTAGTGGCTGGTTTATTAACTATTTCACTCATCAAATCAGGATTATGTGGTTGAATAGGTATTGCCTCTAGAACATAGGCTGCCAACCAAGTTTTAACCTCAGTCGGTGGGTTAGACTCATCAAAATCACGCGATACCCCATTAGAGTCAAGGTATGAAAGAAAAGAGGCTTGATGACCATTATGATTACGATTTTGTCCATCACCAAAATACCAATTTTTAAAAGTGTCACTGCTTAGGTCTAATTTATTGGGATCAATATTGTATCTAGGTGTAATGGTTTCAGCACCAGCCTGATTAATATTCTTAAATGACAGAGATACCTGCTTAGTATCTGCATTATAGTCATTCCACTTCTTGCCATTGTGAAATATCGTGAGATTTGTATTAATATCATGGAGTTTAGTCTCTCCACTTATAACACCAACTACTTGTTTTGCGGTTACGGTTGTTCCTTTTTCTAAAGAGACCTCATGAACAGTTTGACCCGATGTAGGTGTGCCTCTCTCAAGCCTTGTTACAATATTAGTTTTTGCTCCATAACCTTTAGACCCTACCACCGTACCGAAATCAAATTGGGCTTTTCCTTCAAATCCAGTGCTAGATGCGTTTTGGACTGAATGATCATTAAGAAATCTCCGGTTTGCTTCGCTAATATTAGTCCAGCCATCTACCGGATCATTAAATGCTAGCATGCTGCTATTGGCTTGTTGTTCTGCAAGCTGTGCAATGATTTTTGCTTCTTCTGCAGTCGCCACTTCATAAACATAAATAGAACTTTCTGGTATCGCCCCGCTAGCAGAAGCTTTTAGCTGAAGTAACTTTGAAGAAAATGCTTCTGGAGCTTCCAACCCTATTCCAAGACCAAGTTTAGTTGAAGATGTTACCGTTACTGTATATGAACCTTTACTCTCATCGCGCGCTACCTTGATCGATAAGGCATTATTGTTGATAACTGATATTGGACCTTTACTTCCATCATGGTTTAATCTAAAAACCATTTCACTGGATTGCCCCGGTTTAAGCTCATCAACTAGATCCGTAGTACTAATACCCAGTTTATTACTAATATCATGCGTTAATAATCCATCTAGCGCCCCCACCAGTCCCTCTACTGAATAATCATTTAGAACTTTTTTATAGAATGGCGAGTCAATCGGCACGTCTTTATAGACAGAGAGAGGCAAAAATATTCTAGTGCCTTCATCTACCTTTAGATCAAGATTTTCCAATCCGCCATTAGTAACTATAGCGTCTCGTAAAACCTTAGATTCGGGTTCACCATTAGATATTGAGTAGTTTGAAAATTCACCAGTCATCTTCTTAATAGCATCATATTCCCTATCCTTAGTTGTAAGGGGAGAATCAGGAACATAGTTATTCAAAAATTGTTGAAGTTTCCCATCGTTTCTCAATTTTTCAATAAATGCCTCTGCAAAAATTGATGCATTCTTGCCCACAAAATCAGCTTGGCCTCTAGCATTCAAATTCAGCTTTCCACCGGTTCTAAATAATGTATTAAGATCAGTGTCATCTCCTTTAGCTAAAAACCACGTAGCAGGTGTGCCTTGTTTCGCTCTCAAACTAGCATCACGTATGAAAGGCGACTCTGATTCTGGTTTTGATTCAGGATTAGCAGCCTGCCCTGAGCTAAATGAAAATGCTGCGTTATTAGAGGCGAAGCTAGAATCATTTGGACTACCGATCTTTGAAGCCGAAGTAACAAGACTTGGGTTTACAGCCACCACACCTAAGTTTGGGCGGGAGGAGAGATCATATACTGGGCGTAAACCCGAAGTTAAATATACACTATCATAGGATGGTTGATGTGTATTTGAAATTCCAGGATCAGAACCCGAATTCCAAAGATCATTAATTTCAGAATTCCGTCTATGAAACGCATCAAACCTAGCATTCCTTTCAGCAACCTCTCTATTATAACTTTCAAACCCATCACCATTACTATTGTCGTAACTGGCACGAAATGACCCACCTATACTACCTGAATTCGAACTACTGTTATCAGAGTTATTAGCACCTGAATTCGAACTGCCACTATTAAAATTAGTATCAATAGAATCCAAAATAGTCGGTTGATGGAGAATACTATTCCTTCTAGCAGTCTCACTGTCCGTTAAAAGTTTATCTGTTTCAATATTCAGCAATGCGCCCCTAGTCCAAACATCTATCCAGCGATCTTCTCCACCGTATATCGTAGTGAATATAGGACTTAGAGAAGTTACAGTAGGTAGGTCTATAGTTGGTATCTCCGCTACTGGAAAACTAACAGCATCAAACTCTACATTAAGACCCGCAAGCTTGCCCTGGTCTTCTTGTATTTGCAAAGCTGCCAGCTGGTCATTAGTTATTTCTTCACCAAACAGAAGCCTTTGAAAAATTTCACCTTCATCACCTTTGGCATCCTTACCGTCATTAACTTCTCGATCTAGAGCATGTCCCATCTCACTGGTTAATACACGTTCTAGCGTTTTATTATTAAACAGTATTCCTTCATTTAAAATAATATGATTACCATCATACGCACCCAAGAAATTAGCTGAAGTTGACTGATCGCCATTCAACGAGGCCTTAGCAAATATATCCGCACCCGCAATTTGTATCGTTGGCAGCCAAGAAAAATCGCCCTTACTCGCTTTAATTCTTAATTCTTCGGCATTATCTTTGTTATAAGCATTACCAAATGTCTGCTCCATTAGCGCATTAAACTTTTCGGGTGATTTAGCTAGTGCTGTGAATTTAGTTTTAAAACTAGTTTCGGCGTTACTGAGACTAATGATGCCAAATAGATCTTCCTTAGATTTTTGATCAAAAAGTATTTGCTGGTCAAACACTCCCTCTAATGCTTGACGACCGTCTGTTTTAATCTTAGCTAATAGCTCTTTAGACATTGACTGAACATCATTGGGGTAATTACCATCAGGGTAAGCTGCTTGTAAGTACCTCTCTACATATTGAGAAAACAATGCTTCATTTTTTGACAAATCTACTAACATGCCTTCTAACTCAGACTTATCGAGCAAATAATCCAGTTGCGGACTATTCGTATTCTCAGGCTTAAGGTGGTAGTCATAAGCCGTTGTAAGCAAGTCTTTATAACCTTCTTTCTTATCTCTTATTGTGACGCGCCATTCTTCAACCGTCGCTTTCATATCATCTGAATAATCATCACCCAATACTAGTTGTATGTAAGCAAGAAAATCAGACTCACTATCAGCAAGGCCTATAAGTTGTGACTCATAAGAAGCTCGACCCTCCTCTTCAAGTAAAAACTGATCATATACGTCGTTAATCTCATCAGTTACACCTCTGAAGGTATCATTGTACGTACCCTCCATTAGCTGATTAACAAGGGCCGTATCCTTTGAGTCAATTGCAGCGACCAGACTAAGCCTAAAACTCTCAAATTTTTCTTCATCATATAGCCCCCTTGCGTCTGAATATGTTAAAAATCCAGCTGTGTGTTCTCTTGCTAGCTTACCGGCTTCATGAAAAAAATCTTTATTATGAGCCATTGTAATAAACTGCAAATTAAAAGTCCTTCTTTTGTTTGATTGGTCAATAATAGTGTAAATAACGTTTTTAATACCATCTCGTCGTGCATTGATTAATTCATAAGTATTAGAAAGGACCCCTTCCTCTCCATTCGTTACACGCTTTCGAATACTTTCAGTCGTATCAAAGTTATAATTATCTTCAAAAAATTCTTTCGCTATAGCATGAAAGGAAGTTGAATCCTCGTATGCTATCGACGTTAGATCAGCTATGAATCGTTTTTTATTTATCATATCACCGACAAATAATTGATAACGATCATCTAACACCTTTCTTGCGTCAGTATCTAAAGATTTTACGAGTTCAAAAGCACCATCAAGAGTCTCTTTATAGGTCGCAGGATCTCCACCTTTTATGTTGGTTAAAAGAGCATCAATGATAGATCGTTGCTCTGAAGTAAAATCAGCACCTACCTCGATATTCAACAAAATTTTAGCGTAGTCATAAACGGCACTATCACTGTTTTTTGCCATCTGTATGATTTGACTAAAAATATTTTCCTTATCAATCACCTGCGCTAATTCCGTTCTTAAAACTTCACTTCCAGTCAGTTGTTGATTTACGAAAACGTAAATACCTTCTAACGCTTTTCTGCTCTCAGGTGTGTCAGAATCTAATATTTTAACGATAGACCCAATAGGATCATCCCCATAATCTATAACAATATCTGGATTCTGCTCACCCATAACACGAATAAATGTATTGACATAATTTTCAAGCGTTTCATCATCCAATCCCTTCAATTCTGTACCAAACTCTTTTGCAGCAATCTGAAAGTTCTGATAAACATCATAAGCCTCTATTTGTATTGCGATGTCTAACTGCTCAACATACGTAAATATTTCGCTGACAGTGCTTTGACCTTCTGCCTTAATCGTTGCATCACTACTCGTGAGTTTTGTTATTAATTTATCAACGAAATCAGATTTAAGTTCAATAGCAGGTAATCCTCTTTGAGCTAGTTCTTCATTTACTTCTTTATAGTAAAATTGCAGAAATACCTTCAGTGCCTCTGGTGATTTTTCAGCCAACTCTTGTACTTTACCTTCAAAACCAAGCCCTTTACTCACTCTTTTATTGATTTCTTTCAGGCTCAGGTTTTCGTATCTTAGGCTGGCCTCTTTTAAAATAGCTTCATAAGCTTTAGGATCATTTGTTTGATTATTAAAAGCAGTAGCCAATGCAATTTTTAAATCATTCGCTACCTCATCATTACGTATATCAGCATCATAGCTTAATAATGCAAAAATATTCCTTGTAGCCCAGTCATTCAATCTAGATTGATAGTTTCTCTGCCTTCCAGCTGCTCCATCAGTATCCTCACCTGTAGGGCCATTCTTATGGGTTGGGTGCTCTATAAAACCACCATACCCAGAGGAATGTAATAAGAAATTTCCTTTTTCTTCTTCATCAATTTTATGTTGATCATATTCAAATCTAATATC
>JAUXFA010000027.1 GCA_030620285.1 Piscirickettsiaceae bacterium | reverse complement strand
CTGTTAAGTTATGGTGAATTTGAAGAATAACCATTCTTTAATGTTCAATACACAGCAGATCATTGGTGATCTCATTGATCTAACTCAAGGTAAACAGATTTGGATAGCTTATAGTGGCGGGGTTGATTCACATGTGTTACTTCATCTACTCGCGACAGCTAATGATCCTGAATTAGGAATAGTTTCAGCTATCCACATTGACCACGGTTTACATGCTGATTCAGAACGATGGGCGAAACATTGTGCTGAGGTGTCAGCCAATTTAGCTATCGAACTTTGCAATTTGAAAGCGGATGTTACTGAGAGTGATGAATTAGGTATGGAGGCTGCAGCCAGAAAAGCGCGATATCAAGCCTTTCAACAACAGTTAACAGATAATGATGTGCTCCTGACGGCACAACACCAGCACGACCAAGCTGAAACCTTGTTATTACAGCTATTCCGTGGTGCTGGACCAAAAGGTTTATCAGCAATGCCTCAGCAACTTTCATTAGGTGAAAGTACAATAATTCGGCCTTTTCTCAAGATACCTCAGCAAGACATTCTGGCTTATGCAACACAACATCAATTGCACTGGATTGACGATCCTAGTAATAGCGAAACCCGTTGGAATCGTAACTATATTCGCCATACAATCTGGCCTGATATTGAACAACGCTGGCCAAGTGCGGCCAAAACAATCAGTCGCAGTGCTGAGCATTGTGCCGATGCAACAGAGTTAATGGATGAATTGGCAGCACAAGATTTAGATAGCTTAGTAACAGATAAAACCAGTGGTTTTTTGCCTATTACACAATTGTTAGCACTGTCACCCGCGCGACAAAAGAATGTACTGCGGCATTATATAGAGTGCAAGCAATTTGCCTTACCTTCAACGGCGGGTTTGCAGAAAGTTATTGATGAAGTCTGTCTGGCAAAACAAGATAGTAATCCGGTTGTCAGTTGGCAAGGTGTTGAAGTGCGGCGTTATCAAAACCAATTGTATTTTATGCAGCCTCTAGCAGAGCATGATAGCAATCAAATATTGCAATGTGGCAGCCTAGAAGATGTAGTGCTTAATAATGGCGATATTGTAACGTGGCAAAAAGTGAAATCAGGTGGTTTGAGTCAGCAGACTATCGCGGATAGATTAACGATTCGTTTTAGGCAAGGTGGCGAGCAAATCATGCCGCAAGGACATGCACATCATAAAACCTTGAAACATTTATTTCAGCAGTGGATGGTTCCCTCATGGCAGCGAGATAGAACACCATTGCTGTATTACGGTGAAGAGCTGATCGCTGTAGTAGGTTATGTCTTAGCACATGACTATGTTGTTGCTCAAAATGAACAAGGTTTTTTACCAATGCTTAAGCTAAATTGATAATCTATATTTTCATTGAGGCAAACGCTGAATTCTGTTAATTTAGGCCCCTGATTAGCGCTTGACTATTCCGGTTGCGCCATTTAATTAGAACTCTCCAATATATGACTAAATTTATATTTGTCACTGGTGGTGTTGTTTCATCCTTGGGTAAAGGGATTGCCGCAGCGTCACTGGCGGCTATTCTTGAAGCTCGTGGTTTGAAAGTCACACTGGTGAAACTTGATCCTTATATCAATGTTGATCCTGGCACGATGAGCCCGCTGCAACACGGTGAAGTATTCGTCACCAACGATGGCGCAGAAACAGATCTGGACTTGGGTCATTACGAACGTTTTATTGATGCCAAGATGACCAGTCAAAATAATCATACTACCGGTCAGATATATGAAAACGTGATCCGTAAAGAGCGTCGTGGTGAATATTTAGGCAATACCGTACAAGTTATTCCTCATATTACTAATGAGATCAAACGCTGTATTTATGAAGGTGCTGGTGATGCAGATGTGGCATTGATTGAAATCGGTGGCACAGTGGGTGATATTGAATCACTACCTTTCTTAGAAACAATTCGTCAAATGGGCACGCTATTAGGTCGTGAACAAGCTTGTTTTATCCATTTAACCTTAGTGCCTTATATTCCATCTGCCGGTGAAATTAAAACCAAACCGACACAACATTCAGTAAAAGAATTAAGAACTATCGGTATTCAACCAGACATTTTATTGTGTCGTATGGATCGCCCATTACCAAACGCCGAGCGTCGGAAAATATCGCTATTTACCAATGTGCCAGAGAAATCTGTTATTTCGGCTGTTGATGTCGATAGCATCTATAAGATACCAATGGATCTTCATAACCAAGGTTTAGATGAAATTGTTGTCAAACAATTAGGTTTAGATGCACCAATAGCTGATTTAAGCCAATGGCAACACGTTGTTGATAACCTGAACAGCCCTCAAGGTGAAGTTAATATTGCCATGGTAGGCAAATACATGGATTTAACCGAGGCTTATAAGTCTTTGTCAGAATCATTGATACATGCAGGGATCAATACGCGTACTAAAGTAAATGTACATTATGTCGATTCAGACGTCATTGAAAAACAAGGTCCAGCTTCTATTGCTAATATGGATGCTATTTTAGTTCCTGGTGGTTTTGGTAAACGGGGTGTTGAAGGAATGATTTTAACCGCACAATATGCTCGTGAAAATAATGTGCCTTATTTAGGCATATGTTTGGGCATGCAAGTCGCGGTAATTGATTATGCACGTAACAAAGCTGGATTAGATAAGGCCTACAGTACTGAGTTTGATGCGAATACACCTCACCCTGTCATTGGTTTGATTACTGAATGGCAAAAAGAAGATGGCAGTATTGAGCAACGCGATACTGATTCTGATTTGGGTGGCACCATGCGTTTAGGTAGTTATGTCTGCAGGTTAGAAAAGAACAGTTTAGCAGCAAAAATTTATGGTGCTACTGAAGTGACAGAACGCCATCGCCATCGTTATGAATTTAATAATAATTACAAACAAATATTAGAAGAAGCTGGCCTTCGTTTTTCTGGAATGTCAAAAGATCAGAATTTAGTAGAAATGATTGAAATACCAGGCCATCCTTGGTTTGTAGCATTGCAATCACACCCTGAATTCACGTCAACTCCGCGACATGGCCATCCATTATTTGAAGGCTTTATTAATGCGGCTAAGCAACATAAGGAAGATTCTTAATGCAATTATGTGGACAACAAGTCGGTGGTAAACAACCATTATTTTTAATTGCTGGCACCTGTGTCATAGAAAGTGAACAAATGACCGTGGATGTGGCTGGTCGTTTGAAAGAGATGACTGACAAATTAGGTATTCACTTTATTTACAAATCATCTTTTGATAAAGCCAATCGTACCTCGACCAGCAGTTATCGTGGCCCGGGATTGGAAGCTGGCCTGGCTATTTTTGAGAAAGTAAAAAAAGAATTAAATGTGCCAATTTTGACGGATGTACATGAAGATACACCGTTGGATGAAGTGGCAAGTGTAGTTGATGTATTGCAAACCCCCGCTTTTTTATGTCGCCAAACCAATTTTATTTTGAACGTGGCCAAGCAAGGTTTGCCCGTTAATATTAAAAAAGGCCAATTCTTAGCACCGTGGGACATGGTTCACGTGGCTGAAAAAGCCAAATCAACAGGCAATGAACAGATCATGCTATGTGATCGTGGGACCTCATTTGGCTACAACACCTTAATTTCAGATATGCGTGGCCTACCTGTTATGCGCGCCATGGATTGCCCAGTGGTATTTGATGCGACACATTCGGTACAACAGCCGGGTGGTCAAGGCGGTTCTTCAGGCGGTCAGCGTGAATTTGTACCTGTGCTCGCGCGTGCTGCGGTAGCCGTTGGTGTCGCTGGTGTCTTTATGGAAACACATCCTGAGCCAGAAAAAGCATTGAGTGATGGTGCCAATTCATGGCCATTACACAAAATGGAAGCGTTATTAGAAACATTATTAGCAATAGATAGTACGGTTAAGAAACAGGACTTTATTGAAGATTCCTTACTTTAATTTAATACAAAAAGTAGCAGATTAGTACGAATGACCTTAGTTAAGGCCTGATGGAGAAAAGATTGAGCAAAATTAGTGATATACGTGGCCGTGAAATTTTAGATTCTCGCGGTAATCCAACTGTTGAAGCAGATGTGATCTTAGAAAATGGTGTTATTGGCCGTGCGGCTGTGCCATCAGGTGCATCAACAGGCCAACGTGAGGCTGTAGAGCTTCGTGATGGTGATAGCAACCGTTATTTGGGTAAAGGTGTGTTGAAAGCGGTATCAGCCGTTAATGGTGAATTACGCAATGCTATAATTGGAATGGATGTAAGGGATCAAAAAGCCATTGATGAAAAATTGATTGCCATTGATGGCACCGACAATAAAGGCCGCTTGGGTGCTAATGCCTTATTAGCCATTTCAATGGCATCGGCACATGCGGCAGCCAACGATGCAGGTTTGCCTTTGTATCGATATCTTGGCGGTGAAGAGGCAGTGATGATGCCCGTACCAATGATGAACATCATTAATGGTGGTTCACACGCTGATAATAGCGTTGATCTTCAAGAGTTTATGATTGTACCAGTGGGAGCTTCCAGTATTGCTGAGGCAGTTCGATATGGTGCAGAAATTTTTCATGCCTTAAAGAAAGTACTGAGTGCTCAAGGATTAAGTACCGCAGTGGGTGATGAAGGTGGTTTTGCTCCAGATTTATCGTCTAATGAAGCCGCTATCGAGGTTATTCTTGAGGCGATCAGTAATGCGGGCTACCAAGCAGGCAGTGACATTATGATTGGAATTGATGCGGCGAGCTCAGAGTTTTATCAAGATGGAAAATATATCCTAGCTTCAGAAGGTCGTTCATTATCGTCGGCTGAATTTGTTGATCTGCTTGAATCTTGGGTCGACAAATATCCGATCATTACCATTGAAGACGGTATGGATGAAAATGACTGGGATGGTTGGAAGTTGCTGACCGATCGGATTGGTAGTCGAGTACAACTTGTTGGCGATGATCTGTTTGTGACTAATACCGCTATTTTAGAACAAGGCATCACTAAAGGTGTCGCTAATTCAATCTTAATCAAAGTGAATCAAATCGGCACATTAACAGAAACCTTAGCGGCCATTAATATGGCGAAACAAGCAGGTTACACAGCTGTGGTATCACACCGTAGTGGCGAAACAGAAGATACCACCATTGCTGATCTTGCGGTGGCAACCAATGCTGGTCAGATTAAAACAGGTTCATTATCACGCTCTGATCGTGTTGCAAAATACAATCAACTTATTCGTATTGAGTCTGAACTTGGTGATGCAGCGTCTTACCCAGGTTTAAAGGCATTTAATTAAATATAAACAGATATGAAACCGATCATGATTTTACTCACAGTATTATTGCTCTTACTGCAATATCGCTTGTGGTTTAGTCATGATGGCTTGCCTCCGGTATTGCACCTCCATCGGTCGGTTGAAATACAAAAGCAAGATAATGCCGTATTAGAAGAAAGAAATCAGGTATTGGCTGCTGAAGTACAGGATCTAAAAAGTGGTCTTGATGCTGTGGAAGAGCGTGCTCGAAGTGAATTGGGCATGATCAAACCGGGTGAAACATTTTTTCAAATCATAGAAGATGACTCTCACTAATGAATAACGAATTAGTATGGGCTATTGTTCCTGCCGCGGGCACTGGTTCTAGAATGCAAGCGGATAAACCTAAACAATACCTTGAACTAGAAGGTAAAACAGTTCTTGAGCGCACTTTACAACGTTTAATATCCCATCCAAGAGTTAAAGGCATCATTGTTGCTGTCGCTAAGAATGACTCGTGGTGGGGACAAATATCAGTACAAAGTGATGAGCCTATTCATGTGATAGAAGGCGGTGTAACACGTGCCGATTCGGTACTTAATGCGCTGACTGAGTTAGATAATATGTCCGATGGCGACGATCCATGGGTATTAGTCCATGATGCCGCTCGTCCTTGTTTGCGACATCAGGATATTAGCCATATGCTAGAAACATTAAGTGATCATCCCGTCGGCGGTATTTTAGGTATTCCTGTTAATGACACTGTCAAACGCGCAAATAGCGATCAAGAGATTACTGAAACCATCGAACGACATGGTTTATGGCGAGCATCAACGCCGCAAATGTTTCGTTTACAGGTTCTTAAACAAGCATTAGAAACGGCCCAAAAACAACAATTAACGGTGACAGATGAAGCCAGTGCAATGGAATTAGCAGGATTTCAACCGATGATGGTGGAAGGGCATTCAGATAATATTAAAATTACTTTGCTACAAGACTTGGCGTTAGCAAACCTATTTCTGCAACAGCAACGTGGAGAAAAGTGATGAGAATTGGTCATGGTTATGATGTGCATAAATTCACCCAAGGTAGAGAGATCATCCTGGGCGGCGTGGCAATTCCCCACACTCACAGCTTAGAAGCACATTCCGATGGTGATGTGCTAATTCATGCTATTTGTGATGCTTTATTAGGTGCTGCTGGTTTGTGGGATATTGGTCATCATTTCCCAGATACCGATGAATCATTTAACAATATAGATAGTAGAATATTGTTAAGAAAAGTTATTAGTGATCTATCGGATCGTGGCTGGCAAGTGAATAATATCGATAGCACAGTAGTGGCGCAAGCACCCAAAATGGCTAATTTTATCCCTGCGATGCGTGATTTGTTGGCGCAAGATCTTGCCGTGAGTTCTGATGCTATTAATATCAAAGCAACGACAACAGAGAAGCTAGGTTTTACGGGACGGCAAGAAGGCATTGCAGCCCATGCCGTTGCTTTGATAATCAAGGCTGATTAATAAGTTTTGAAACATTTTGATTATGCATTATTGTCTCGTGTTAATGATGTTGCTCTAAGCTGTTCAGCCGATATTCGCAGCCAGCCAGAGCATTTCCAAGTTGAAGAGGTCTTACCCTTTAAGCCCGATGGCAGTGGGGGTCATGTTTGGCTTAAGATTCAAAAGCGAAATATCAATACCGACTGGTTGGCGAATGAATTAGCAAAATTTGCCAGTGTTCCTCAAGTTGCTGTGGGCTATGCTGGTTTGAAAGATCGTCATGCTATCACCATACAATGGTTTAGCATTAATATGGAAGGCCATGAAGAGCCTGATTGGACACTATTTGAGAGTGATGAGATTCAGATCCTTGAACAAACAAGACATGGTAAAAAGTTAAAGCGAGGAGTCTTAAGCGGCAATAACTTCAATCTGATATTAAGCAATATTCAAGGTGATGAAGCGAGCTGGCAAGCAAGTTTACAACAGGTTAAACAACAGGGTGTACCCAATTATTTTGGTGAACAACGCTTTGGCCATCAAGGCAATAATTTACAACGTGTTGCTTATTGGTTTTCAACGGGTAAAGCCCCTCGAAAGCGCAATCAAAAAAGTATCTATTTATCAGCCGCGCGATCATGGTTATTTAACCTTGTCTTAGCAGAGCGAATTCAGCACAGAAATTGGAATCAGCCGGTAATAGGGGATGTGATGACATTATCGGGTACCAAAGCCAGCCTATTCAATATTGAGAGTATTGATGACGTAATACAAAGTCGTGTTGAGACGATGGACATACATCCTACAGGTCCAATGTGGGGGCGGGGGCAAGCTCTAACTCAATCAGATAGTTTAGATCTGGAACAACAAGCCTTGACAGAGTGGACTGATTGGCAGCAAGGCTTAGAGAAAGCGGGACTTAATCAGCAGCGGCGCTCTTTACGACTATTTTCTAATAATTTTGAATGGCAATTTATCGGTAAACATCAACTAGAGTTGAGTTTTTTTCTAGCGGCAGGCAGTTATGCAACTGCAATTATGAGAGAATTAGCAATTATCACTGATGTACAGCAACGGAACTATTTAGATAATTAAACTATCTCATACAGTGAGTCCTATGGAATAAGGTGCTAGAGAATGCTCAATAAACTAAATATATTACTATTTATACTATTACTACCAATAACGGCATCTGCTCAAATATGGCAGGCAGAAAGTGGTGATAAGCAAATGGCAGTACTTGAGTTATTTACCTCTGAAGGATGTGGTTTATGCCCAGCGGCTGATCGGTGGGTACACGCTCTGCCAGAGCAAGGAATCACTGATGATCAGCTAATAGTATTAGGTTTCCACATTGATTATCTTAATAATAAAAAAGGCTGGATAGACCATTTCGCGAGTCCAGTATTTTCAGCGCGCCAACGTCAACAAGCACAGCTTAATTTATACCAAACAGTGTATACACCAGAATTTGTCATCAGTGGCGAGGTCATTCATAACTGGGAAAAACATGCAAAAAAAGTCATTAATGCAGTCAGTGGTTTTTCGCCAGAATCTAGCATTTCGTTAGTGGTGTCAGATAATGATGGCGAACTTATTATTGATAGCCATATTAGTGTTGAAGGTGATGAAAATCGCCAGTATTCACAGCTCTATTTAGCGGTAACGGAAGATGATTTATTAAGTGAGGTTAGAGGTGGCGACAATGCTGGCGTTACATTTAACCACCAAAATTTAGTGAGGAAATGGTTAGGTCCATTTTCGCTAAATGAATGTGGTGAAACAGATGTATCCACCTCTGTTTTAGTGGATGATAAATGGGACATCAATAAAACAAGCGTTATCGCCGTGGTGCAAAACCTAGAGGATGGTTTTGTATTACAAGGCTTATCTTTACCACTATCAGAGCATACAGATCACTAAATAGTCACAACGAGATTATATTTTCATTTTGTCTTGAGCCTGTACAGGGTAAAATACAGGATTGTAGAAATGTAGTAATTTTCATAGATGGATTATTTACCCATATTTATCGATTTAAAAAATCGTTCATGTCTCGTTGTCGGCGGTGGAGATATTGCGGCCCGCAAAGCAGGATTATTACTGAAAGCGCAGTCGAAAGTTACTCTGGTTGCCCCGAAAGTATCGGCAACGACAAAAGCATTAATTGATGCTGGCAAAGTCACCTGGCTAACCACAGTATTTGCTGCAGAAATGTTGAACAACCATGCCTTAGCCATTGCGGCAACAGATAATGATGATGTTAATCGTGATGTTTATCAGCATGCTAAACAACAGAATATCTTAGTTAATGTGGCAGATTGTCCAGAATTATGTGACTTTATTTTGCCATCAATTCTTGACCGTTCGCCAATAGTTATTGCGGTATCAAGTGGTGGTAAATCACCAATATTAGCAAGGCAATTACGGGCACGGTTAGAAACTTTAATTCCACCAAGTTATGGAAAATTAGCAAACTTGGTCGGTCAATATCGTGATGCCGTAAAAGAGAAATTACCGAGTTTGTCGATGCGACGTCGGTTTTGGGAATCTATTCTGCAGGGTGATGTTGCTAGCCATATTCTCGCGGGCAGAGATAAAGCAGGCGCAGATGCGTTACAGCGAGCATTAGAGACTGTGAAACCTGACGAGATGAACAAGGGTGAG
>JAUXFA010000028.1 GCA_030620285.1 Piscirickettsiaceae bacterium | reverse complement strand
TACTTCAATATTTTGGCTGCATGGATGCTTCAAAACATGGATGACCATTTGATCGACTAAGCCGCTGGCAGGGCTATTGGATGCCGCACGTAAACAAGCACAAACCCGAGTAATATCTGGTTGTTTTTCCTGTAGTTCCACATCAATACGTTGTGCTAATACCTCAACAAGTCCCGCTTGAGGCTCGGTAATTTCAAGAAAAGTGCTCAACACAGAAAAGGGTTCATCGGGTAAGCTTGGAATAGTTTCAATCAGGCCCAATGTTTCTTCATAATCTTCAAGTCTAACTGCCACATCTGCGACACCTTGCATACCAAGTGATTGCCAATCCTCGATGGCTTTTTGACCGGTAAAATAGGCTAATGCATCTTGATAATATTGCGAGGGGTTTACCGCTAAACTGTTAGTTGCTTGAGCATTGAAGGCCGCCATTTTATCTTCACGTGGCGTAACGGTATAAGGGCTATCTTGTAAGGCTCCTTCTATGTCTTCACCATTAGAAGCCGCTAACATCGACTCACCAACTCGGTCGAGCAACATCACTAAGAATTCATCTCGTGCTGCCTGAATTAGCAAGCCTTGTTCATCAAGAGGAAATTTCAGGAACCAAACATAATGTTTATCAGGTATCGCAGGATTCCAGAAGATTACACCAAAATGAGCTGTTTTCTGCAATGGGTAAGGATATGGTTTTTTAGCTTGGTCAAAATCAACAAACTCATCAGGAGATAATTTTACAACTCGACGGCCCATATCAAATACCCGATACTTGGCACCACTTTGATGGAGGAATTCGTGTAGGTTTGTGATCTTATTTGTTGTCATAGATTTCTGGTTTATCTACTTATTTATAAATATGAATTGATATATTGCATAATAGAATTATTAGTAACTAGAAATATTTAACCAAAAATTGCTCCTGCATTTTTGGCATACATTACATCCATGTAAATAACCATTTGAGTACAAAAATAACGTAGTTATGGAGTAAAAGATAAGTGCTATGTGTGATTACGTTCGGTATTCAGCGTTTATTTTTACATAATCGTAAGAGAAATCACACGTCCAAACCGTATCATTAGCACCACCACGACCCAACTCAACTCTAATCGTGATCTCATCTTGATCCATCACTTGTTGACCTTTCTGTTCGGTATAATTTGCTGCAGGCTCACCACCTTCAACAATGCAAACATCGCCTAAATAGATAGCGACCTTACTTAAATCAAAACCAGCAATTTCACTGCGACCCACTGCCGCTAAAATTCGACCCCAATTCGGATCCGAAGCAAACATTGCTGTTTTCACTAATGGTGAATGAGCAATGGTATAAGCAACTTGTCGACATTCTTCAGTATCAACACCTTGTTGAACCTGAATTTCTATAAATTTAGTGGCACCTTCACCATCACGCACAACTGCGTGGGCAAGTTGTTGACTAATCTCTGCAATCACTTGATATAAGGCCTGACCACTGTCTGAATCAATTCTCGAAATAATAGCGTTATTAGCTTTAGCTGTTGCCATTAATACGCAGGCATCATTAGTTGAAGTATCACCATCTATCGTGATGCGATTAAATGATTGTTCACTCGCATTTGCTAACATTTTATCGAGCACCGCTTGCTCTACGGCCGCATCGGTTGCGATATAGGACAACATGGTCGCCATATTAGGACGAATCATGCCTGAGCCCTTTGCCATACCAGTCACGGTAATAGTCTTACCATCAATTTGTACTTGCTTCGACACTGCCTTAGCCACAATATCTGTTGTCATAATGGCATGTGCAGCAGCAAACCAATTATCTGTTGTCAAACTCTGAATAGCATCTGGTAATGCTTGTTTGATTTTATCTATGGGTAGTTGTTGGCCAATGACACCGGTCGAAAATGGTAATACAGATTGACTTGAACTATTTGATAGTTCAGCAACGGCTTGGCAACAATCCTGCGCCGCTTGCAGTCCAGCTTCACCAGTACCTGCATTGGCATTACCTGAATTAATTAGTAGATAACATGGTGATGTTTCATTTTGATGTCGTTTGGCCACGGTAACCGGGGCTGCACAAAAAGTATTTTGCGTATAAACCGCAGATGTAGTGGTATTTTCAGCTAATTGAATTAGTACTAAATCTGCACGATCAGTTGATTTAATCCCTGCATTAGCGGTGCCTAGTTTTATCCCCGCTATCGGCAATAAATCAGCTTGCTTCGGCGGCACTAAATTAACGGGCATATCAGTTTATCGCACCATGACATTGTTTGAACTTTTTGCCACTGCCACATGGGCAAGGTTCATTACGACCTACTTTTTTACCCTCTCTGGTAATAGGCTGTTGATGAGATGGATGTTCCGCTTCGTCACCGCCAGCACCAGCCATACCTTCTGCCTGATCATGTTGGTATTCAACTTCGCCTGACTGACGACGCTGCTCTTCAACCGCTTCAACATCTTCTTGGGCACGTACTTGTACCCGTGAAATATGTGAAATAACATCATGTTTAATACTGGATAACAATGATGTGAACAAACTAAATGATTCACGTTTAAATTCTTGTTTTGGATCTTTCTGGGCATAACCACGTAAGTTAATACCCTGACGCAGATAATCCATTTGAGCCAAATGTTCCTTCCACTGAGCATCTAAAGTCTGCAACATAATGGCTTTCTCAAAATGGCGCATGACATCGCTACCCGTAAAACTTTCTTTTTCCTGACAAGCTGCCTCGGCCATTTCAACAATACGCTGTCTTAAGGTCTCTTCATGCAATTCAGCATCTTGTTCTAACCAATCAGCGATGGTTAAATCTAATGAAAACTCATCACGTAACGTACTTTCTAAACCAGAAATATTCCATTGCTCGTCAATACTACCAACGGGAATATACAGACTAATGACATCGTTTATGACTGCTTCGCGCATTGAAATAATAGTCTCAGATACATCTTCTGTTGCCATCAATTCATTTCGTTGCTCATAAATAACTTTACGCTGGTCATTAGCAACATCATCAAATTCAAGTAATTGTTTACGAATATCGAAGTTATGCCCTTCTACTTTACGCTGGGCATTTTCAATCGCACGAGACACCCAAGGATGCTCAATGGCCTCACCTTCTTCCATACCTAACTTTTGCATCAAACCTTTCATTCGTTCAGATGCAAAAATACGCATCAAATTATCTTCTAATGATAAATAGAAACGGCTTGATCCTGCATCGCCTTGTCGTCCTGAGCGACCACGTAATTGATTATCGATCCGGCGAGATTCATGTCGCTCAGAACCAATAATATGTAAACCACCAGAGGCTAATACTGCATCATGTCGAACTTGCCATGCTTGAGTTATTTTGTCTTTATCCGACTCTGGTGCCTCTTCACTTAGCGTCGCTAACTCAGCGTCTAAATTACCCCCTAAAACAATATCGGTACCACGACCCGCCATATTAGTCGCTATCGTTACCGCGCCAGGTTGACCTGCTTGAGCAATAATATATGCTTCTCTTTCATGCTGTTTTGCATTTAAAACTTCATGTTTAATTTTAGATTTCTTCAATAAACCATGTAGGTATTCTGAACTTTCAATTGACGAAGTTCCCACTAATACTGGCTGTTTATTTTTAACACAACTTTCAATATCAGCCACAATCGCTTGGTATTTTTCTTGTGGCGTTAGATAAATCTGATCCGCTTCATCGTTACGCTGCATATCTCTATGTGTTGGAATAACCAGCACTTCAAGACCATAAATTGATTGTAATTCAAAGGCTTCGGTATCTGCTGTACCGGTCATACCTGATAGTTTATTATACAAACGGAAATAATTTTGGAATGTGATTGATGCAAACGTTTGGCTTTCGCTTTGAATTTCCACACCTTCTTTCGCTTCCATTGCTTGATGCAGACCCTCAGACCAGCGCCGACCTTGCATAGTCCGACCAGTGAATTCATCAACGATCACAACTTGATTATCTTGCACAATATAATCAATATCACGTTGAAATAGCACATGAGCACGTAGCGCTGCCGTGACATGGTGCATTAAGCTGATATTGCCCGCATCGTATAAACTTGCATTGGCATCTAAGATCCCTGCCTCTGTTAACAGGTTTTCAATTTTTTCATGGCCAGTTTCGGTAAAATGAACCTGTTTGGCTTTTTCATCAACCGTATAATCACCCTCAACTTCAATTTCTTCATCTTCGCCTTCACCACCAATTTGGCGAGTAAGACCGGGGATCATGGTATTCATTCGTTGATACAATTCAGAACTATCTTCAGCGACACCCGAAATAATAAGTGGTGTTCGTGCTTCATCGATTAAAATTGAATCCACTTCATCGACAACCGCGTAGTGCAATGTACGTTGAACTTTTTCTTCTTGGCTAAAGGCCATATTATCGCGTAGATAATCAAAGCCAAATTCATTATTAGTACCGTATGTAATATCACAAGCATACGCTTCACGGCGCGCGTCAGGTTCCAAACCAGCCACGATAACGCCTGTTGTTAGCCCAAGAAAACTATAGAGTTGGCTCATCCATTTTGAATCACGTTGAGCAAGATAATCATTCACGGTAACAAGGTGAACGCCTTCCCCTTCCAAAGCATTTAGGTATATTGCCAAGGTAGCAACTAAGGTTTTACCCTCACCAGTACGCATTTCGGCAATTTTACCGTCATTAAGTACCATGCCACCTATCATTTGCACATCAAAATGACGCATGCCTAAGGCACGTTTTCCTGCTTCACGAACAACAGCAAATGCTTCGGGTAAGATATCGTCTAGGGTTTGACCATCTGCTAGTCTCTGACGAAATTCATCTGTTTTAGCTTGCAGAGCATTATCATCAAGCTGTTCGATATCCATTTCGAAAGAGGCAATCTCATCAACGACTTTACGCAACGGCTTAAGCGCACGATCATTTCGACTACCAAAGATTTTGCTGAACAACTTGCTTACCATTAGTTATAACTACCTATATATTACGGACTTGTTATCCGAGAATCATATTGAAGAAAAATCGCGTGATTATACCGCGTACCACGCGCCAGGTCTAAAATCTATTTCTATATAGGTGGTGTCGCAAGTAGGCAATTACAAGCTTATTGTTTGATAAAGTTATAGGGATTAATTGTTTTGCCATCTCGTAGAATTTCAAAATGAACATGTGGTCCGGTCGAACGGCCGGTAGAGCCCATTAAAGCAATAGTCTGACCTTTAGTAATCCGGTCGCCTTCCGTTACTTTTAATATTTTATTATGTGCATAACGAGTGACATAACCGTTGCCGTGATCGATGTCGACCATATCACCGTAACCACCACGTTTTCCAGTCCAACTAACAATGCCATCCGCCACTGCATATACCTGACTACCTTCTTTACCCGCAAAATCCAATCCGTGATGAAATGCTTTTTTGCCGGTAAAAGGGTCAACCCGTTTTCCATAATAAGACGACACCCAACCCTCTTTAATAGGCTGTCCGTTTGGAATGGCTGACTCGATATTGCCTTCAGTGATTAAATAATCTTGTACTCTAGATAACTGCAATGATTGCTGACTGAACAATGTTTCCAGTTCTGTTAAATTCAATTCAAATTCATCATTTGTAATCGCAGTGCCATCACGTTCGATCCCACCTTGCGCAGAATCATCGTTCAATAAATATTCGGCGGTATCCAAGCCTGACATACTTGCTAGTTTTTCCGTCAATGATTTTAAGCGAATGGCTTCCGCCTGCAGGCCACCTAAGCGCTTAGCATAATAGTCTTGAACTTCATCAGATTGTTGAACGATCTTTACGTCACTAATGGCCGGTTTTACTTGCTGGACAACCACTTTAGTCTCCGTAACAACGGCAGCGGTATTAAAAGATTGATACATAAATAATGTTAAAGCAGCGATAATACTCACAGTAACTAAACCAATCATAAGCAACTTGATCGGCGGTAGATACCAGTGTCGATGAGTCGTATTGTTAGGTGAAATAATGATAATCTGCATAGTGTCCTCTTTCGATTTCTACTACTTATTATGTCTAAACGACCACAACGAATAAATTCAATTTGCCAAGATAACTCAATGTTACATCAGTTATCACAACGTGCTAAATTATTGGAACAACTTAACCACACACTTCAGCAAGCGCTACCAGCCCCATTTGCAGCACATTGTCGACTTGCCAATATTGATAATGCAACGCTGATTATTCATACCGATAATGCATCTTATGCCAGTTTAATCCGTTTTCAAGCACCGGTACTGTGTAAAACACTATCAACAAAATTAGCGATGACGGTTGATAAAATTGAAGTTAAAGTAAGGCCTCATTATAGTCCATTACAAAACACCATTTTAAACACTATTTCATTACCAAAATCAGCCGCAACATCCCTACAGCAAGTTGCACAAACCATTGACAATGATTCGCTTAAAACAGCACTCGAAAAACTACTTAAACGTGCAAGTTAGCTAACAATAGAGGCCGCTGGGCGGCTAAAGGAAATAGGTGCATCTTTTTCATCGTCAAAGCTCACTAATTCCCAACAATCTTCTTGCGCTAATAATTTTCGCAGTAGTTTATTATTCACTTCATGGCCCGATTTATAGCCATTAAAAGAGCCAATTAAACTGTGCCCTAACAAATATAAATCACCAATTGCATCTAATACTTTATGGCGAACAAATTCATCTTCATAACGTAAACCATCTTCATTGACGACGCGGTAATCATCAACAACAATGGCATTATCTAAACTGCCACCTAGTGCTAAATTGTTTTCACGCAATTTTTCAATATCTTTCATAAAACCAAAGGTACGGGCACGACTGACTTCACGTACAAATGATGTGGAGGAGAAGTCAACATCAACTTGTTGTGGTCGGCCAGTGAAAGCAGGGTGGTCAAAATCGATGGTAAATGACACTTTAAAACCATCAAAGGGTTCAAATTTCGCCCACTTATCTCCCTGTTCAAATAGGACTGGCTTAGTAATGCGAATAAACTTCTTAGCCACAGCTTGTTCTTCAATGCCAGCAGATTGTATTAAAAATACAAACGGGCCGGCACTACCATCCATAATCGGCACTTCTGCTGCATTAAGATCAATATAGGCATTATCAATGCCTAATCCAGCAAAAGCAGATAATAGATGCTCTACAGTTGAGACTTTCTGACCATTTTCAATAAGCGCCGTTGATAACGCTGTTTCACCAACATTTTCAGCCTTAGCGGCTATTTCAACAACAGGGTCAAGATCAACTCGTCTAAATACAATGCCCGTATTTGGGGCAGCCGGACGTAAAGTTAAATAAACCGTATCGCCGCTGTGTAAGCCGACACCCGTAGCACGGATCACATTTTTCAATGTTCTCTGCTTTATCACGGTATATTTGCCTCCTAACTAATTCATCATTAATTACTTAATAATATCACAAGCTTAGCTATCCACCTACCCTAGCATGACTAGACTAATCCGCTTGTCTACGCAAAAATGCTGGAATGTCATAGTGATCATCAATAACAAAATCACCATTGGCGACTTGTTTTTGTTGAGTTTCCAGTTTATTTCGCATCACTGTTGGTTCGTCATAATTAACTTCTGTTGGTTTTTTAACAATCTCAATTTGTGATAAAACTGCTTCAGGTGTTAAGTCAACTTTTGCGATAACCGGTGCACCTAAGCCTGTTGCTACCACAGTAACGCGTAATTCATCTGTCATTTCAGGATCGATAACAGTACCAACAACAACAGTTGCATCTTCAGATGCAAAATCTTTGATCGTATTACCGACATCTTCAAATTCCTGAATAGTCATATCTAATCCAGCGGTAATATTAACCAATACACCACGAGCACCTGATAAATCCACATCTTCTAATAGTGGACTAGATACTGCATGCTCTGCTGCTTCAATGCCGCGATTCTCACCTGATGCTTGACCTGTACCCATCATTGCCATACCCATTTCAGACATAACGGTTCGAACATCCGCGAAATCCACGTTGATCATACCTTCGCGAGTAATCAACTCAGCAATACCTTGTACTGCACCTAATAACACATCATTTGCCGCTTTAAAGGCATTGAGTAAACTCATTTCTTTGCCTAATACCGCAATTAATTTTTCATTCGGGATAGTAATCAAAGAATCGACATGCTGTCCCAATTCAGTGATCCCTGCATCAGCAACTTTCAACCGCTTAGCACCTTCAAAAGGAAAAGGCTTGGTCACTACAGCGACTGTCAATATCCCCATTTCTTTAGCAACTTGAGCGACAACAGGTGCTGCACCAGTACCCGTACCGCCACCCATTCCTGCAGCAATAAAGATCATATCTGCACCACCAATGACTTCCATAATGCGTTCACGATCTTCTAATGCAGCTTGGCGACCAATATCTGGGTTCGCGCCTGCGCCTAGTCCTTTTGTAATATCAGTACCTAATTGCAATTGAGTCGTTGCTGAACTTTTACGCAAAGCCTGTGCATCGGTATTAGCACAAATAAAATCGACACCTTCAATATCATTTACCACCATATGCTCTAATGCATTACCGCCACCACCACCTACACCGATAACTTTAATCACCGCATTTTGTGTATATGTATCTATTAATTCAAATGACATTTTTCTCTCCCCTGTTTTAACTTAAAAAATTAAATATTTGTATTACGTAAACTGTTAAAAATTACCCTGAAACCAACTTTTCATCCGATCCATTACCGCTTTAAAGCCACTACCTATTTTTACATTTGATTGCTCTAGCTCTTCCTCTGCATTACCGAATAACAACAGACCAACACCGGTTGCATGTATCGGGTTTCGCACCACATCAACTAAACCACCGACATGTTGTGGCAAACCCAAACGAACCGGCAGATGGAATACTTCTTCTGCTAATTCAATAACTCCTTCCATCTTAGAACTACCACCCGTCAATACCACGCCTGCTGCTAACATTTCTTCAAAACCACTACGACGTAGCTCTGCTTGAACTAACATCAGTAATTCTTCATATCGTGGTTCAACCACTTCAGCTAAGGTTTGTCTTGCTAATTGCCGAGGAGGTCGATCGCCGACACTCGGCACCTCGATGGTTTCACCTTCACGCGCTAGCTGTGTCAATGCGCAGGC
>JAUXFA010000238.1 GCA_030620285.1 Piscirickettsiaceae bacterium | reverse complement strand
TGTCTGAACCTGATATGCGCAGCGCTAAAGAAGCGGTTGCCTATATGAAGAAAATTCACTCTCTGGTACGTTATCTCGAAATTTGTGATGGCAATATGCAAGAAGGTTCTTTCCGCTGTGATTGCAATGTATCTGTTCGTCCAAAAGGCCAGAAAGAATTGGGAACCCGTGCTGAGTTAAAAAATATTAACTCATTCCGCAATGTTGAACGTGGCATTAATATTGAAATTGAACGCCAAATTGAATTGATTGAAGAGGGTGGTACCGTTGTTCAAGAAACACGTTTATACGATGCCGATAAAAATGAAACGCGCTCCATGCGTAGCAAAGAAGAAGCGAATGATTACCGTTATTTCCCCGATCCGGATTTACTGCCTGTTGTTTTAGACCCAGAAATGATCGAACAAATTCGCACTACCTTGCCTGAGCTACCAAATGTCAAACGTGATCGCTTTGTTACCGATATGAATTTATCGCTTTATGATGCATCCGTACTCACCAGTAGCCGTGAATTAGCTGATTACTTTGAAGCGGTGTTAGCTGCCTCTGATAATAAAGATTCTAAACTATGTGCTAACTGGATTATCACCCAATTATTAGGAGCACTGAATAAACAGGGATTAGACATTTCAGACTCCCCAATCAGTGGGCAGCAACTGGGCGGTTTATTGCTTCGCATTAATGACAATACAATCTCGGGAAAAATTGCTAAACAAATCTTTGATGCATTGTGGAATGCTGACGGCAAAGATGCCGATAGTATTATCGAAGCGAAAGGACTGAAACAAGTGACCGATAGCGGCGCTATTGAAGCTATGATCGATGAGGTAATTGCCAATAACCCAGATCAAGTTGAGCAATATCGTGGTGGTAAAGAACAATTATTAGGATTTTTTGTGGGTCAGATCATGAAAGCCTCTAAAGGTAAAGCGAACCCTGCACAAGTTAATGATTTATTAAAATCAAAGCTCGCGAGCTAAACAATCCATTTATTTCGCCCATAAAAAAAGGCTATATTCATTATTGAACACAGCCTTTTTGTTTGATTTACATTAGTAGCTAGTCACCAGAAATCATTCCATTTACTTTAGCTGACAATAGTCCGAATACCGCACCCACGATAATTGATAACGAAATCACAACTACCGGGTTAGCTGCTGATAATGCAGTAACACTACCGCCACCTGTGAGCGCAAGAGCTGCTGTTAAAGCAAAGCCATATACCGCTGCAGGAATTGTTGAAAAAGCAGGAATCGATGCAAACATTACCAATACAAATACCATTACACCTACTGCAACAGGTGCTGCTAAGCCGCCTAGAGGTAAAACACCTGCTAAGAACAATGCAACTCCTGCTAAGACTGCACCTAAGATACCGCAGATAATTGTGCTTCGTAATGCAGCGCTATCGCCACCACTGTGAAAGAAAGCACCCCACGCAACAAAGATACCCCAGATAACAACTAAACTTGATAATGGCCCAAATGCAAGCCAAGTCGCTACACCACCTAAAACACCGATACTCAATGCTAATGAAAACATAAATTTCTCTCTCTGTTATTAAAAGTTAATAATCCATCCATCAAGCCACGTCGTATATTTTTATTTTTCTAGCTGATGGCATTCCTAATTTGAGGCTGTGCTAATCCACACAAGCTCGCCAGCCACTAGAACATACTTTTTTAGATTTATCAATAAACCCGTTTTTGTATCTAAATCAATCCTCTAGAATTATTTTCATGTTAACGCACAAAATGAGTGCACTAACTAAATGATATAAAGTGACTTATTGGCCAATCAATACGTGAACTAATTCACATATCCTTAAACTGCATCAATCCAAACTAACAAAGTCATGTAATATCAAGCAATGTTCTTAAAAAACGGATTAGAGCAAAGAATGACTACACCTATTATTTATTATTCAACACCTGCCAGATAGCAAATACTATGCAGTTTGAACAAGAACAGCTTTCCTCAAAAATGGCATTGACTAAATTGCCAACTGAACCCGCTCTTCCAGATGCGGATTGGGTGCTTGTATTTGGGTCGGTTAAGCGTTTTAAAGAACGAAACTTCGGTCAGATATTACAAAATCGTTACCCAAATGCGCAGTTAATGGGCTGCACAACATCAGGTGAAATTGCTGATGATGGTGTTCATGATGACAGTATTCAAATTACGGCCATGAAATGGGAGAAAAGCACTCTTAAATTTGTCGCCAAACCTATCCCTAGCATGGCCCAGTCCTATGCATTGGGAGCCCAAATTGCCGAAGATCTTGAAGGCCCGGATCTTAAAGGTGTCTTTATTTTAAGTGATGGCTTGCATATCAATGGATCGGATCTTGTTGAAGGTCTACAAAGTATGCTGCCTGATACACCCATCACCGGCGGTCTTGCTGGTGACGGTGCCGCTTTCAAACAAACATTCTTATTACACGGCACTAAAGTACATGACAGAATCGTCACAGCTGTTGGTATATATGGCAAAGATGCAGTCATGACCAGTGGCGCATTAGGTGGTTGGAAACCCTATGGCCCTCCCAGAAAAGTCACCCATTCAATTAATAATATTGTATATGCACTCGACAATAAGCCCGCATTACCACTATATAAAATGTATATCGGTTACTATGCTAATGAACTACCCGCATCAGGCCTCAATTTCCCTTTTGCAATTATGTCCGAAGATAAAAGCATTAACGTCATCAGAACTTTATTATCGATTGACCAAAAAGATAATAGCCTCACCTTTGCAGGTAATGTTGCCCAAGGTTCAACCGTTCGCTTTCTAAAATCCGATCACGATAAATTAGTTGATGGTGCCAGTGATGCTGCTCAGCAAATTATTAATAAAAACATTGACCCAAATGACAATGCCATTGCTATTTGTGTGAGTTGTGTAGGACGGAAATTGGTTATGGCAGATCAAGTCTCAGACGAAGTATTTGCCGTGCAACGTTTGTTAGGCATGAAAACCGGCATTACTGGTTTTTATTCCAATGGTGAGATCTGCTCTGGTGAAGATGATGCTCACAGCCAATTACATAATCAAACAATGACCATCGCCTATCTAAGCGAACATTAAAGATCCGCTAATTCTCGCGCGGCAGCTAACAAAGCTAAGCGCGCAATCACACCATAAGCATAAAATCGATTTGGTTCTGTATCTGGCTCGCCTTGTTTATCC
>JAUXFA010000108.1 GCA_030620285.1 Piscirickettsiaceae bacterium | reverse complement strand
TTCCATGCATATCAAGCGTGATCCAATTTTCACCCACCTCAATATCAGCGCCTGCCTCTTCTAATTTTAGTAATACCGCCTCCAAGTCATTAGCATTGGTATCTTTTAATTTAATCTTGCCACGCGTTATTGCCGCTGCAACCAGATAAGTGCCTGTTTCAATCCGATCGGGCAGAATATTATACTGAGCACCATGCAATGATTTAACACCTTCAATTTCAAGTGTTGCCGTACCAATACCTCTAATTTTGGCACCCATAGTATTCAAATAATTTGCCAAATCAACCACTTCAGGTTCGCGAGCAGCATTCTCAATAATAGTTGTACCCTCTGCCAACGTGGCAGCCATCATCAAGTTTTCGGTACCAGTCACCGTGACTTGATCCATAAAAATATGAGCACCTTTTAAACCACCACCATCTGTCGCTCGAATATAACCATTCTCGACTTTAATTTGAGCGCCCATTTGCTCAAGTCCTCGCAAATGTAAATCAACCGGACGAGAACCAATCGCACAACCACCAGGCAATGACACATCTGCTTTACCAAACTTAGCCAATAAAGGGCCTAATACCAAAATAGAGGCGCGCATGGTTTTTACTAAATCATAGGGTGCCTCGGTATCTGTCAGCGTTGTTGGGTCAATTTCCACACCTGAACGTTCATCCACCGTTAAACTCACCCCCATACGACCCAACAACTCTAATGTTGTTGTAATATCGTGCAGATGAGGCACATTACCCACTCTTACGGGTGAGTCCGCTAGTAACGACCCCATTAAAATAGGTAATGCCGCATTTTTAGCGCCTGAAATACGGATCTCCCCATCAAGGGCTACTCCGCCTGTGATAATTAATTTATCCATGCAGTCTCAATATAGTTAAAGCTCGTTTATCAACGAGGTACAGAAGTTTTTAAAGCCAATGCGTGCAACGCACTTTCAAAGCTATCGCCTAATGTGGCATAAACCATTTTATGTTGGGCAAGCAACGGTTTGCCAACAAAAGAAGGACTTTCAACATAGGCGTCAAAATGCTGGCCATCATCGCCTAGCACTTCAACAGTAGCATCAGGCAAGCCGGCCTCGATTAGTTTTTTTATCTCTAATGATTCCATCAATATTTTGCTCTATGTTATAGGTAGTAATTCATCTAAACCGCTCGCATTTGCTATAGCCAACATTTGAGCAGGAATATTATGAAAAACAATCTTTTTGTTATCTATTTTGGCGGTCCGAATCCAATTAATCAATAATGCTAATCCCGCACTATCACTACGTATAACGTCCGTTAAATCAATATCTAACTCACTCGCCGAGTCGAATAATATTTGAGCGGGCTCTAATATATCCTTTACCGTGGCAAAGGTCAGCTCGCCACCGACATGAAACAAACCGGTCATATCATCTAGCCTTAAAGAATATAGCTCGCTCATGCTTCTTTTATTTTCTTATTCTTAACCGCAAGACTATCAATCAACTTATCCATACCATCATTACGAATGCGTGTAGAAAAAGTAGAGCGATAATTTGTCACCAAACTGATGCCATCGATTTTAACGTCATATATCTTCCACGCTTCTTCTTTATTTAAGTACATAGAAAAAGCCATTGGTATTGACGGGCCACCAGACTGTAAAATCTCCATAGCGACTTTGACTTTCTTCTTACTCACATCATCATGGAAGGGTAAAAAACGAATTTCTTCATCGGTATATTCCAGCATTGCTGTTGAATAAGTCCGAATCAATAACAGTCGGAATTCTTCAGTAAACCGTGTTCGTTGCATCTCATCCGCTTTTCGCCAATTTTTACCCAATGCTAATTTCGACATTTTATCTAAATCAAAGTTAGGCATCAAAATATCTGTCACCAAACCATAGATAGCACGGGGATCCTCTTCCAATTGCGTAGCGTTATCTGCCAGTGCTTGCAACATGCGTTCCGTAGCATCTTGTACTAACATTTGCGGATCTGGAATGTCATCCGCTTGAACCGTCGTCATCGGTAGCATAACTAACGATAACAACATTAATAGGATCTTAAATGTCCTTGTTATTAATAAATCCTTTATCATTCGTCTCCACCTTCTGCCTTACTAAACAGGAATTGACCAATCACTTGTTCTAATACCAACGCTGGTTGCGTTAAGTCTATGACACCACCATTTTGCAAAAATTCTTCTTCGGCACCCGCTTCTAGACCAATATACTGCTCACCCAATAAACCCGCAGTATAAATACTTGCCGCAGTATCGGTGGGGATATTGTCAAATTTTCCATATAAATTCAGAGTAACCTGTGCATTATAACTATCTGGATTAAGACTAATATCTCCAACTCGGCCTACACGCACACCCGCCATCGTCACTGGAGAGCGAACTTTCAATCCACCAATGTTTTCAAATTCAGCAATGACTTGGTAGCCCGTTTCATCGGTAAACTCAGCCAAATTACTCACTTTCATCGCCAATACAAACAATGCGACGATCCCCGCGGCAACAAACATTCCAACAGTAATTTCTGTACTTTTATTTTGCATCATTTCTTTACTCTCCAAACATCAGCGCAGTTAACACAAAGTCTAACCCTAAAATAGCAAACGCCGAATGCACAACTGTGCGTGTCGTTGCTCGTCCAACCCCTTCAGAAGTGGGGGTTGCATCATAACCTTCAAATAGTGCAATCCATGTGATGACAAAGCCAAACACGATACTTTTAATAATACCGTTGACCACATCACCATACCAATCTGTCTTCACCTGCATTTGTGACCAAAAAGCACCATCATCTACACCGAGTAGACCATGACCTACTAGAAAACCACCATAAATCCCTATTGCACTAAATAAAGCAGCTAATAATGGCATCGAAATCACACCTGCCAGAAAACGGGGGGCGATAACACGTCGAATCGGATCAACAGCCATCATTTCCATACCGGATAATTGTTCAGTACTCTTCATTAGGCCAATTTCAGCCGTTAATGCTGAACCAGCACGACCCGCAAATAACAAAGCACTCACTACTGGACCGAGTTCTCGCACTAACGATAAAGAAACTAAAACACCGAGTGATTCCTCAGCACCAAAATCAACTAAAGTATTGTAGCCTTGCAGCCCCAATACCATGCCAACAAACAAGCCAGAAATAAGGATCAAGAAAACAGATAACACACCCACCGAGAATAATTGCTGAATAACTAATGAGAATCGTAAAAATAACCCCGGGATTCCAGCTAAGATCTGCAACAAAAACAAGTGGCCTCGCCCCAAGCGTTCAAAGGTACCTAAACCCCAACGTCCAAGACTACGGATGGTATCAATCATGCTGACACCTCCGCATTTAACAAGTCCCCAGCAAAATCATCGCCTGGATAGTGGAATGGCACTGGACCATCAGGTAACCCTTGCATAAATTGCTGAGTCCACAGAGATGACGAACGTTTAATTTGTACTGGTGAGCCTTGCTCTATCACCTTACCTCCCGACAACAGATAAATATGATCGGCAATTTCAGACGCTTCTGCTACATCATGTGATACCACGATGCTTGTTAAACCCATAGCCTTATTCATACGGTGAATCAAATTGACCAAGGTCCCCATTGATATCGGATCTTGGCCCGTAAAAGGTTCGTCATACATAATCATCATAGGATCAAGTGTCACTGCTCTTGCTAATGCGACTCGTCTTGCCATACCGCCAGATAATTCACTAGGCATCAAATCACGGGCACACCGCAAACCAACAGCCTGTAATTTTAAGATCACCAAATCACGGATCATACTTTCTGGCAGGCCGGTATGTTCTCGCAATGGGAACGCCACATTGTCAAATACCGAAATATCGGTCAGCAAGGCGCCACTTTGAAATAACATACCTATGCGCTTGCGTAATTCATAAAGTTCAGCGTGGGATAATTTATGCACATCCTGACCATCGACTTCAATCGTTCCTTGGTCTGGACGTAACTGACCACCAATTAAGCGCAACAATGTTGTCTTTCCGGTCCCACTTGGTCCCATAATGGCAGTGATTTTTCCACGGGGAATGTCAATATTAACCCCTTCAAAAATCGCCCTGTCGCCACGATAGAAGTGTAAATCCCTGATCTTTATCAGTGGCACTTTCAACTCCAGCTTAAAGAATACATATAAATAAGAGAGTAATTCTCAAGAATATGGACTGTTAAGTCAAATCTGTGTCTGGAAAATATTGACCTATTCCGCTAAAATACGGATATCCAATCTGCTTGAAGATACAGATTCGATATACACCAGTTTCTAGTGGTGGGAACTTCCAACATGATTTAGTACTCTCAATTGGTGCAGGTTCTCAACTAACATTACCGATTACACGGAGAAAAATGATGAAGAAGTTTTTACAACTAATGACCATAGCATTGATTGCCATGCCGATGCTTGCATCAGCTCATGGTCCAACACGCCAACAAGTTCTTGAAAAAATCACTATTAATGCCGCACCAGAAAAAGTCTGGGCAATGGTCAAAGATTTTGGTGGTTTGCACAACTGGCATCCCGCCGTCGCTAGCACTGAATTACAAGGCGATACTACCCGTGTATTAACCTTAGCATCAGAAGGCAGTCCAACCATCACTGAAGAATTAATTAAAGCTGATGATGAAAAAATGGCTTTGACTTACAAAATCACCGATATGACTGTTGTTAAAACAATTACCTTCAACAGTAAAGATACACCTTATTACACACTGCCTGTTTCAACATACAAAGCATGGCTAACGGTTACAGAAGTTGAGGGTGGCAGTGAAGTACAGTGGAAAGCTAAATTCTACCGTTCATTTATGGATAACCCACCAGTACCTGAAGGTCAAAGTGATAAAGACGCTGCAAACACAATCAAAGGTGTATTCACTGCAGGCTTAGAAAACTTGAAAACAATTATGGAAAAATAAATGCCAAAGCTTTATTGCTTAACATTTTGGAAGGCGGTCTTGAAAAAGATCGCCTTTTTTGTTGTCTTCAGTTTATTCATCACCGCATGTCAAACGGAACAAGCATCACACTACGCCTATATAACCAATCAACTCAATGATGATATCAGCGTAATTGATACCTCAACCCACGAAATTATCAATACAATCTCTGCCGGTAATAGACCTGTTGGCATTGCTATTAGCCAAATAGCTAATAAAGCTTTCATCAGCAATTCTGAAGGCCAAGATATTAATATTTTAAATACCGACACCATGAAAATAACAGCCCAAATTGCTGTTGGTGGTAGCCCTGTAGGTATTGCCACTAATAATGATGGCTCTAAGGTTTATGTTGCT
>JAUXFA010000077.1 GCA_030620285.1 Piscirickettsiaceae bacterium | reverse complement strand
TCGAAACTCTGTTGATTTAAAAGTATTGATTGAACAGATGCGAGAACAAATTCAGAATATTGAATAATTGAAATAGCAAAGTACTAAAAATAAAAAAGCCGCAAATCATCGCGGCTTTTTTGTTTTTAGCTTTAATAATGTTTCAGGATGATGAAAGGTTTGCTCACTTATTCAATATTCTGAATTTGTTCTCGCATCTGTTCAATCAATACTTTTAAATCAACAGAGTTTCGAGTAGTTTCTGTGCTAATTGATTTTGAGCCCAAAGTATTGGCTTCACGATTTAACTCTTGCATTAAAAAGTCTAAACGACGACCAATCGGTTCATCACGTTGCAATACATTTTGCACTTCGACAATATGACTTTCTAATCGATCTAATTCTTCTGCTACATCACTTTTCTGCGCCAAGATCACCATCTCTTGTTCTAATCGTTCTAGATCAAGATTAATCTGCAACTCTGCTACTTTTTCAGCCAAACGATTTTTTTGTTGCTTTAGGATTTCCGGCATCAATTCACGAATTTCTATGGCAATAGCATTAATGTCAACGCAGCGCTGTTCAATCATTTTTTGTAATGCCGCGCCTTCGGTATCACGGGTTTCAATCAATTCATTAACGGCACTGTTTAAGCTAGTCATTACCGATTCATTTAAAGCTTGTTGATCCAGTGCGTCGGCCTGTAATACATTAGGCCATTGCAATACTCTCAACATATCGATAGGTGCAGGTCGAGGTGTCATTGATGCCAGTTCATCACAATGTGTAATGATGGATTGTGCTAATTGGCGATCAACCTCTAATGATGATTGTCGATGTTCTGGTGTTTTATATCGTAATACTGCATCGATCTTTCCTCGGCCTAATTTATCTGAAAATATTTTTCTTATTTTCATTTCTAATGGTCGAAAACGTTCATCAAGACGTAAGGCTATTTCAAGATAACGATGGTTAACCGATCTAATTTCCCAGACCAAATCACCTTGTTGTGTTTGCTCTTCTTGACGAGCAAATGCAGTCATACTTCGGGTCACATTATTTCCTAAAACATAGCTAAAGATGACATCTTAACTAAAAGCATCGGTAATATCATTCAAGCCACGTATAATATCGACATTATTTTTATAAGGATCTCTCTATTATGCGTCCCAGCGGTCGTCAAACTAATGAATTGCGTCAGGTCACTATCACTCGCAACTACACCAAACATGCCGAAGGTTCTGTTCTGATCGAATTTGGCGATACCAAAGTATTATGTACTGCATCAGTCGAAGAACGCATTCCACAATTTTTGCGCGGTAAGGGTGAGGGTTGGGTGACAGCAGAATATGGCATGTTACCTCGTTCTACCGGTAGCCGAATGGGCCGTGAAGCCGCCCGTGGTAAACAAAGCGGTCGTACTCAGGAAATTCAACGTTTAATTGGCCGCTCATTACGTGCCTCTATTGATTTAAAAGCATTAGGTGAACGTAGTATCACTATTGATTGTGATGTTATTCAAGCAGACGGCGGTACCCGAACAGCGTCAATTACCGGTGCTTATATTGCCTTGCAAGACGCGGTTAACACTTTAATTACCCAGAAAAAAATCAAAAAAAACCCATTACATGGTCAAGTAGCCGCTATTTCAGTTGGAATCTATAACGGCACACCGGTACTTGATCTTGATTATGCCGAAGATTCAAATGCGGAAACAGATATGAATGTGGTGATGAATGAAGCTGGTGCTTATATTGAAGTTCAAGGTACTGCCGAAGGCCACGCCTTTCACCCAGAAGAGTTACAAGCTATGCTGGCATTAGCAGGTGAAGGCATTACTGATTTAATTATCAAACAGCGCGAAGCGTTAGACGCGTAAATCATCCTATGGACAAAATTGTTTTAGCCAGCGGCAATAAAGGAAAGCTCCGAGAGTTTTCCCAGCTGTTTGCACCGATGAATATTGAAGTGGTACCTCAGGCTGAATTTGATGTGCCTGAAGCTGAAGAAACTGGCTTAACTTTTGTCGAAAATGCCATTATCAAAGCCCGTAATGCCGCGGAACATACTGGTTTACCCGCCCTTGCTGATGACTCAGGTATTGAAGTTGATTATTTACTGGGTGCGCCGGGGATCTATTCAGCTAGATATGCAGCTGACGATGCCAGTGATCAGGATAATTTAAATGCATTACTGGTCGCCTTAAAAGGTGTGCCCGAACAAGAACGTGCTGCACGTTATCAATGTCTATTGGTCATGATGCGTCATTCTAAAGATCCCACACCTTTAATCTGTCAGGCTGATTGGCAAGGTTCTATTTTAACCTCGCCAATTGGAACCGGTGGTTTTGGTTATGATCCTATTTTTTGGGTGACAGAAACACAATGCAGCGCTGCTGAACTGACAGCTGAACAAAAACATGCCATCAGCCATCGGGGTAAGGCTATTCGGCAATTTATGGCTGCATTTCAAGGTGATAAAGCCTAACTCATCTATCCAGTGAAAATCTTCTTTCTAATCTTATTTTGTTATTGGTTAACTGCTTGTAGTTATTCAGCTTCACAGGATGCCATTACGCCGATTCGGAGCATCAATAATATCCAAGAATTAACTGAAAATTTCAATAAGCCGTTTATTGGTTTCCCTCAACCCAATAATTATTCCATTTGCCATGGCCATACTTGTAATCAATTTTCTTTTATTAGCCTAACCGATACGCAATGGAAGACGATTGAAGCATTATTTATCCCCAGCGCCATTGAACCAAAACAAGAACGTGAACAAATAAAACTCGCCATTGCGTTACTGGAAAAATTAACCGGTGAACAAGCCGGTACATATCGAGACCGAGCACAGAACTTCACCGACCAAGGTTTAAATGGTCAATTAGATTGCATTGACGAAGCGACTAATTCAACTGTTTATTTACGCATGTTATTTGATGCTGGCTTGCTCCAGTTTCATCGGCAAGCATCGCGAACATCCCGCGGCGGTCTCATTGCACCCCACAATACTGCCACTATTATCGAAAACAGCTCTAATATTCGTTATGCCGTCGATTCTTGGTTTGCAGATAATGGCCAAGCTCCAGCGATTATTCCATTAAGCTTATGGCAGTCTGGTTGGAAGCCTGACGTTCAATAACTATGTTTAATTTTACCAGCCTACCACCACTTAGTTTGTATATTCATGTGCCATGGTGCATTCGTAAATGTCCTTATTGTGATTTTAACTCACATAAAGCACCCGATAATTTGGCTGAACAAAATTATATCGATGCCCTTATTCGAGATCTCGAACAAGAAATGCCTCATATCTGGGGACGGTCTATCCACAGTATTTTTATTGGTGGTGGTACACCCAGCTTATTTTCAGCCGAAGCTTATCAGCGTTTATTTTCATCTATTCGAGCCTTGTTACCGTTTAATCCCAATATTGAAATTACCTTAGAAGCCAATCCAGGTACATTTGAAGCCCAACGTTTTGATGAGTATCGTTCTCTTGGCATTAATCGGCTGTCCATCGGTGTTCAGAGTTTTAATGATCACTCTCTTAGCAAGCTTGGGCGGATTCATGATAGTAAGCAGGCGATAAAAGCAATAGAAACAGCATACAAAGTTGGATTTGAAAATGTTAATTTAGATCTGATGTTTGGCTTGCCACAACAGACTGAACAAATGGCAAAAAATGATATAGAAACCGCTATATCGTTAGCCCCTAGCCATATTTCATACTACCAATTGACGATGGAACCCAATACGCTGTTTTATCAGCAGCCCCCTACCTTGCCGGATGAAGATCATATTATTGATTGGCAACTTGCTAACCAAGATAGATTAGCCACCGCAGGCTATCGTCAATATGAAGTATCAGCCTATGCCAAAGACCAGAAACAATGCCAACATAATTTGAATTATTGGCAATTCGGTGATTATCTCGGAATTGGGGCTGGTGCTCATGGCAAAGTCAGCGATGCCTCGACGCAATCGATCAGCCGTCGTTCCAAGCAAAAACAACCACAAGCCTATATGGATTCATCCGGTACGGCTGCCGTTATTCAAAGTGAAGAAACTATTAGCAAAGCAGATATTGGCTTTGAATTTATGTTAAATGCACTCCGTCTAACAGATGGTTTTCCGACTCCGTTATTTTATCAACATGCCGGTATTCCCCTCTCTCATATTGATAAAGCTCTGCAACAAGCAGAGCAACAAGATCTGTTAACCAGAGACATTCATCATATCCGTCCCACGGAAAAGGGCCAACGCTATCTCAACACGCTAATTGCGTTATTTTTGCCTTAAAAATTAATAGTGATTTTGGCTATCTAAGTCATTGAAAGTTTTACAGTGATCTTGTTATACTCTGTTGCTTTTTTAACTATCGTCCTTAAGGATTATTTTCATGTCATGAGTATTCAATTTTAGTGCTGGGCCAGCTATGTTGCCCGAAGCAGTTTTGCAACGCGCACAGCAAGAATTCCTAGATTGGAATGGCTCAGGCATGAACACCATGGAAATGAGTCATCGTGGTAAAGAATTTTTATCTATTGCTAATCAGGCAGAGTCTGATTTACGCACCGTTATGGCGATTCCAGATAATTACAAAGTGTTGTTCCTGCAAGGTGGTGCTTCTGCCCAATTTACTGCTATTCCGATGAATTTGTTACGCGGCAAAACAACGGCTGATTATTTCAATACTGGCCAATGGTCTAAAAAGGCTATTAGTGAAGCCAAACGTTACTGTGATGTGAATATTGTTGCTAGCTCCGAAGATGATGGTTTTAATTCTGTGCCTGACAAAACAACATGGAATCTAAATCCTGATGCCGCTTATGTGCATTACACAGCCAATGAAACAATTGGTGGTGTTGAATTTGATCATATTCCCGATACGGGTGATGTACCGTTGGTGGTCGATCTCTCTTCCACTATTTTATCTCGGCCAATTGATGTGTCTAAATTTGCTTTGATTTATGCGGGTGCACAAAAAAACATTGGCCCAGCCGGTTTAACGATTGTTATTGTTCGTGATGATTTAATTGGTGATATTTTACCAGGTACACCCACTATTTTTGATTATAAGGTTCAGGCCGATAATGATTCAATGTATAACACGCCTCCGACCTATGCATTATATCTAGCGGGCTTAGTATTTGATTGGCTTAAAGATTTAGGTGGCTTAACTGCCATGGCAGAAATTAACCAACGTAAAGCAGAAAAACTTTATGCTGCTATTGATGGTTCTGACGGTTTTTATCAAAACCCTGTTGACCCTCAATATCGCTCATGGATGAATGTCACCTTCACTTTAAATAATGCTGATTTAGATGCTGATTTTTTAGTGGGTGCAAAACAAGCTGGTTTAGTCACTTTAAAAGGCCATCGTAGCGTCGGCGGTATGCGTGCAAGTATTTACAATGCTATGCCAGAAGAAGCTGTCGATACATTAATCACCTTCATGCAAAGTTTTGCAGCTAATAACCAATAATATCAGCAATAATTTAAGGCGCATCAAATGTTTAAAGTTCTAACACTTAATAATATTTCGGTAACAGGATTAGACCGCTTGCCACGTGACAGCTATGAAATTGCATCAGAAATTCAACACCCTGATGCGGTATTAGTACGTTCCTTTAAAATGCATGATTGGGATGTGCCAAACTCATTGCAAGCCATCGGACGTGCTGGCGCTGGTGTCAATAATATTCCCGTTGAAGCCATGACCGCGCAAGGTATTCCGGTATTTAATGCGCCAGGTGCCAACTCTAATGCTGTACAAGAATTAGTATTGACGGGCATGTTGCTCAGTGCACGTAATATTTGTCCTGCTTGGGAGTTTGCTAAACAATTAGAAGGTGATGATGCTGAAATCACTAAACAAGTTGAAGCTGGTAAAAAGAACTTTGTAGGGTTTGAATTACCTGGAAAAACACTTGGTGTTGTTGGTTTAGGTGCCATTGGGATCAAGATCGCTAATTCAGCTATCGCTTTAGGCATGCGTGTTATTGGTTATGATCCCAAAATCACCGTGCAAGGTGCATGGAAATTATCACATGAAGTGGAACAAGCGAGCAGTGTTGATGACTTACTCTGCCACTGCGATTTTGTCACCTTCCATGTACCATTAGTGGAAGGCACTAAAAATATGATTAATGCTGAACGGTTGGTCAATATGCGTGACAATGTCACCATCTTA
>JAUXFA010000221.1 GCA_030620285.1 Piscirickettsiaceae bacterium | reverse complement strand
TGCCATCAACAAAATCTTTTGAATCAAAATCAAATAGATCAACCGTCATTTGGCAGGCAATAAGATCGACGCCTGTCTCAACACAAATATCACGTAATTCTTCTACGCTAGCGACACCTTTTTGTTTTAATTTACGCTTCATCATCCATGTCGCAAACCATTCTAATCCAGGAATTACTTGCACAATACTGGGTACAGGCACTGGCATTGGCATGGCAGGATTACCTAAAGGTGATACTTTTAGATTCAGGTCTTTATTAAGTAATTGTAAGCCGTAAAAGGTGAAAAATATTTTAACTTCAAAGCCAAGTGCTACTGCTGTTGATGCTAATAGAAATGGAGGGTAAGCACCATCAAGTGTACCTTTGCTAGCAATAATCGCGAGTTTTTTAGCCATTATTCGTCACCTTTGATGAGAATAAAGTGAAACTTATTGTCCAGTTCATAAGTTTCAGCTAAAGGATTGCCAGTCATTTTTGCAAAAGCAGGAATATCTTGGTTTGAACCCTCATCGGTTGCAATTAAAAGAAGACGCTGTCCTGCGGACATCTCTGACAAAGCTTTGCGCGCTTTGAGCACTGGTAATGGACAATTGAGGCCCGAAGTATCAAGCTCTACATCAAAATCTGGCATAGTATTTCCATAAATAATAACTGTATAAACATGTAATAATAAACTGAAATAGGGCTCTTTGTCTTGTCGGAACCCTTGTAATCAATAAATGTCTATTGGCCTATGAGAAAAATTATTGTAATACTTCTGCTAGGATTGATCGCTTGGCCTTTAGCTGCGCTGAATGCTGCCGAGATTAATTTGCCTGAAATTGGTGATAGTGCTGGGGCATTAATTTCACCTCAACAGGAATATCAGATCGGCCAAGGTTTTTTTTGGCGCATACAGCAATCGGTTGATTTAGTTGATGATCCCGAGTTAACAAGTTATATACAATCCTTGGGCTATCGCCTGGTTTCTAATAGTGATGCACCACATTTACCGTTTACTTTCTTTTTAGTGCCCGACCCCTCAATCAATGCCTTTGCAGCACCTGGCGGATTTATTGGAATGAATAGTGGTTTGATCTTAACAAGTCAGACCGAAGATGAAGTGGCATCAGTGCTCGCGCATGAAATTGCTCATATTACCCAACGCCATTTATTACGCAGTTTTGAAAAATCGAAGCAATTGAATTTGGCGACAACTATTGGACTGATTGCAGCTGTATTGTTAGGTGCCGCAGATCCTGGAGCCGGTTCGGCAGCATTATTAGCGGTACAAGCTGGAGGGGTTCAGGCCCAATTGAATTTTACTCGTTCTCATGAAAATGAGGCTGATAGTTTAGGTATGTTGACCTTGGTTCGATCAGGTTTTGACGCTCAGGCAATGCCCGCTTTTTTTGAACGATTACAGAAAAACAGTCGATTTTATAGCACTAATTCAGTGCCAGAGTTTTTACGAACACATCCAGTAACGACATCACGCATCGCGAATGCACGGGGGCGTGCAGTCCAGTATCCTTTGCAAAGATTGTTGGGAGATAGCTTGCAGTTTTACTTAATGCGAGAAAAATTACGAGTAATGACAACCACTAATTTGGCGGAACTGACAAACTATTATGAAAATGCACTGCACGTTGGAAATGGCTTGAATGAAGAAGCAACAAGATATGGTTATAGTCTTGCATTATCCGCCGGAGGAAATTACACCTCAGCGAGGAAACAGCTGCAATATCTCATTGATAGAGATAATGACCGACTGAGCTATCAGATCGCATTAGCAGATATTGAAATAGCGGTTGGTCGCTTATCTACGGCCCTTCAAATATATCAGCTAAATCAAAAATTATATCCGGATGATCAGGCTTTAACACTCAAGCAAGTGGCAGCATTATTGCAAGCTAACTTACCTGAACAGGCAACAACTTTATTATTAAAACAATTAGAACTGGGATCGCCGTCTGCACAGCTCTATAAATTGTTAGCCCAGGCAAAAGGCCGTATGGGTGAGAAAAGTCAGTCTCATGGTTGGTTAGCAGAGTATTATTATACTGCGGGTCGCTTAGAGCAGGCAGCTGATCAACTTCGTTTAGCGGCTGATTTTGCAAAAGGAGATGAGTATCAATTGTCTAAAATTAGTTCTCGATTACGTGAGCTTGAAATTACGATGGCACAACTGGAAGAATCATAATGATTGATAAGTTAGATCAACAGCGCAGAACCTTTGTAAAAGGCGCAATTTCAGCATCAACGATGGCACTGGTCGCGACCAGCGGTTTGTTACTGCCGAAACGATTGTTGGCTCATTGGCCGACAGATGCTTTTACTGCTGAAACGCTGGAAGATGCTTTGCTTGCACTGTTAGGTCAGGCCGAAATAGCGAATGATTCGGCGTTGAAATTCAAAGTAGGAGCGCCACCAAGTTATGCTGTCAATGGCGCATCGGTACCTATCGAAATACAAAGTGATCTGCCCAATATTGAACGTATTGCCGTATTGGTTGAGAAAAACCCACTGCCTTTAGTGATGAATTTAGAAATGACGCCAGCAGTGAAATTACCATTCAAAAGCATGATTAAGATCCGTGAAGATTCAAATGTTATGGCGATTATTCGTGCCGATGGCAAACTATATAAAACGACACGGTTTGTTGAAGTGGATATTGGAGGGTGTGGCTGATGGGATTAGTTGTAAAAGATCGCATTCGAGCAAAACTAAAAACAGATGACACTAATGTCCGTGTATTGTTAGCGCATCCAATGCATACCGGTAGAGCAAAAAATGAAGCAGAGGAGTTAATTCCAGCAGAATTTATCCAAGATATTCGTTGTTGGCGCAATGGAGAGGAAGTGCTGACAATAAAATGTGGCACTGCAACGGCCAAAAATCCATATTTTTCATTTCAATTAGTGGGAGGTCAACAAGGCGATAAGATCTCAATTCGTTGGGTGGATAATCTGGGTGCTAAGGGTACTGTGGAAACAATTGTTAAATGAGTCTTAGGTTAAAAGTAAACCTATTTTTTGCTTTATTACTGCTGGCGTCATTATTGGCGAGTACAGGCGTATTGATATCGAATGCCCGTGAATCGGTAGAGAATGATGTAGAAGATACCATGGCTTCGGCGGCACGATTAATCACAGTTTCTTTATCAGGTAGCACGCTAAATAGAAATGTGGGTATTTATGAACATTTACAGGAGCTCGTCAAAGCATTAAGCGAAATTCGCAGCTTACATATTTTATTGTTTGATTCTCAAGGCTTATTGTTTGAAGGAGAGCCGGAAGAATACGTTGATGCCAAACCGCCGGAATGGTTTATTGATTTACTGTTACCAAATGTCAGTCCATTGTCCAAACGTTTTGGTGATGGACGCATGGTTATTTATGCCGCACCTATTCATGAAATAGGTGAACGTTGGGTTGAT
>JAUXFA010000219.1 GCA_030620285.1 Piscirickettsiaceae bacterium | reverse complement strand
GTTCTGAGCTACTAATACTTGCATTTTCATCCATTGTCGCCAAACCAATGGAGAGCGTTACTGACAGGGGTTTTGACTCAGTAATGTCGAATTCAGTATCAGCGATAGTTTGACGGATCCGCTCAGCTATTTCGTAAGCGACTTGGCTGCAGGTATCTGCTAACAAAATAACAAATTCTTCTCCACCATAACGGGCTAAGACATCACTCGTTCTCATAATATCTATAAATATTTGGGCCGCTTGTTTTAATACGCTATCACCAGCTTGGTGGCCATGATCATCGTTGACACGTTTGAAATGATCGAGATCGATGAATAGGCATGATAGCGGTGTTTTATTACGCTGAGCAATGGTCACTTCTTCTTCAACACGTTGGTCAAAAAAGCGCCGATTATTAACACCAGTCAAAGGATCTAACAAACCGACGAGTTTGATGTTTTCTTGTAATCGGGCATTTTCAATGCAAGCTGAAATAACGGCAGCGAGGTGGCGTAAGAAGGTCGTGCCAATATTAGCCTGAAACCGTTCAGGGCTACGACTTCCTAAATTAAGGCAGCCTATAAGTTTATCTTGACGAACTAATGGCAATATTGCGATTGACTGTAGGATGGTGGCGTTGGGGAACAGTGGCTGGTGAGAATGTGCTGAGAAGGCCGTGAGGCGGGGTTTTCTAACAACACTAAAATATTGGCGAATTATTTGCACATTATCGGTGAATAATAATCGGTCTTGCCATGCCTCTGGAATAGAGATGGAGTCAAGCAGGCGCCGTAATTCATATTCAGGATCAAGCAATAGTAAGGTGACTTCGGAAAGCTGAAACCGGTCGCGATGTTGCTCGAGAATCACAGAGAGTAAATCGATCAATCCTGAACTATTGAGCAGATTAAGCTCGTATTCTTGAAAATTATTGTGTTTATCTTCGTTCTTTTTAGCAATACGCAGAAAAGCATCAAGGCGAGCTTGTAATATTTCAATATCTTGTGGCGCTTGTACGCCTTGTGAGTATGAAACTCTTTCCATAGACGCTAATGATGTCTCATCGTGCGGGCAATTGTCCATAGCTCAATATGCTGTATTCCTGCTTTTCGTAATGCTTTTGCTGCAACATTGGCGGTATGTCCCGTTGTTAACACATCATCGATTAATGCAATATGTGACGGAATTGTGATCGGCTTAACACTAAATGAGTGTTTAATATTTTGTTTGCGCTGAGAATACGCTAGTGATGTTTGAGCAACAGTGTCACGAGTTCGCGACAAAATATCGTGGCGAGTAGGAATAATTAATAGTTTTGATAAGTACTGTGCTAACGCCCATGATTGATTATAACCACGCTGTCGTAATCGACGTGGATGCAGTGGAATAGGGATCAATAATTCAGGTAGCGGCCGGTCTTTAAGTTGAACGACCATTTGTTGTGCAAAAAATTTACTTAACAATATATTGTCATAATATTTCATATCAGCAATAAGACGATCAATAGGTGGTAAATAGTGATATAGACTGAAACTAGCATCTTGTTCAGGAGCTTGAGATAAGCATTGACCACAAATAGCATTATGATTAAGTGGGTGTGCACAGCGAGGACAGGTTTGGCCTAATTTAGGCAATGTCTTGATGCAATCATCGCATAAACACGAGTGTGAACTAGCAACGCCACAGAGCAGGCAAGGTGAAGGCATCAGATTACTGTATAATTGAAGCAATTGATGCATTATTTTATGTCGACAAATTGACAGAGAATTCCGTAGCATTAAGATTAAATCCATTTATCTAATGAAGTAATATCATGCCTGAAAATGTATCAAATGCCGATCAATTAATCCGTCATAACTGGCAAGTTGAAGAAGTGTCGACACTTTATAACTTACCGTTTGCTGATTTAATGTATCGAGCACAAACCGTTCATCGTAATAATTTTGACCCTAATGCCGTACAAGTTAGTACTTTATTGAGTATTAAAACCGGGGGGTGTGCAGAAGATTGTGGTTATTGCCCTCAAAGCGCTCATCATGAGTCAGCGGTGAAAGCAGAACCTTTGATGCAATTAGATAAAGTGTTGGAAAATGCCGCTCAGGCGAAAGATACCGGCGCCAGTCGTTTTTGCATGGGTGCAGCATGGCGCAATTTAAAGGATCGCGATCTTGAGCGTATTGCCGACATGGTATCAGGCGTTAAAGATATGGGTCTAGAAACCTGCGTGACTTTAGGCATGTTAGAGCAGCATCAGGCTAAGCGTCTCAAAGAAGCAGGTTTAGATTATTACAATCATAATCTAGATACTTCTCCTGAATTTTATGGTGATATTATTAGTACTCGTACCTATCAAGATCGTTTAGATACCTTGAGTTACGTTCGTGATGCCGATATCAATGTCTGTAGTGGCGGCATTGTGGGCTTAGGTGAAAATGAGGGAGATCGCGCAGGATTGTTAATGGGATTAGCCAATATGCCGAGTCATCCTCAAAGCGTACCGATCAATTTGCTGGTCAAAGTTGAAGGTACGCCATTGGCAGAAAACGAGGACATTGATCCTCTAGAATTTGTACGCACCATTGCCGTTGCACGTTTGATGATGCCTAAATCTTATGTACGATTATCTGCTGGGCGTGAAAGCATGAGTGATGAATTACAAGCTATGTGTTTTCTTGCCGGCGCAAACTCCATTTTCTATGGCGATAAGTTATTGACCACCGATAATCCTGATACCGATCACGATCAAAAATTATTTGAACGATTAGGTATTAATACGGTGATCGGTGAACATACGGATTCTATAAAGGAAGCATGTAGCCATTAGCCTACCGTGGAGTAAAGCGTTAACAGCCAGTTTAGCAGCACGAAAAATTGCCGGACGATACCGTAAGCAAAGGACACGTGATGGAGAACAAGCTGTTGAAGTCATGGTTGATGGCAAACAATTATTGTCATTTTGCAGCAATGATTACCTAGGACTAGCCAGTCATCCGAATTTAAAAAAAGCCTTTATCGATGCGGTAGACAAAGAAGGCGTGGGTAGCGGTGCTGCACATTTATTGATGGGCCACAGTCGATATCATCAACAATTAGAACAACAATTAGCTGACTTTACTGGCCAGCAAAAAGCACTGCTATTTTCATCAGGTTACCAAGCTAATTTGGGCGTGATTGATGCTCTGATGGTGCGTGATGATGCCATTATTCAAGACAAACTCAATCATGCCTCCTTATTAGATGGCGGGCGATTATCAGCAGCTAAACAGTTACGCTATCGGCATACAGATATGTCGGCTTTATTAGCACGATTACAACAATCTGAGCAGGCAAGTCACAGACTAGTTGTCAGTGATGGTGTGTTTAGCATGGACGGTGATATCGCACCTTTGCCAGAACTTATTACATTGACCCAACAACATAATACTGCGCTTATGATTGATGATGCCCATGGTTTCGG
>JAUXFA010000231.1 GCA_030620285.1 Piscirickettsiaceae bacterium | reverse complement strand
TGGTCACAATCAAGGGAATGAAAATCCCTAGTATTAAATAAAGCTCATGAAACCATGCATTCATCGATAGTTCGATAATGGTCACAATGGAAGCAATGATCATCACAAATACGGGTAGACGAGCCTCATCCGGAATTTGTTTACGTAATAAGGAAACAAGACCATTGGATGCAACCAAAGTTAGTATTGTCGCTAGCCCTAAACCTAAGCCATTAATAACGGTATTGCTGACAGCAAGTAGCGGGCATAAGCCTAATAATTGGACTAATGCTGGATTGTTTTTCCACAAACCATCGCGAATGATTGGGCCATAAATATTGTTCATCATTGTACCTCCGCGATGGCAAACAATTCATCACGATGTTGTTCGAAATAGTGTAATGCTTTTTTCACTGCGGTAACGACGGCACGTGGTGTGATGGTAGCGCCAGTAAATTGGTCAAACTGACCGCCGTCTTTTTTGACAGCCCATTTAAAGTCACTTGGATTACCTAGCGACAAACCTTTAAATTGTAGAATCCAATCGGCTTTTCTTACATTAATTTTATCACCTAAGCCTGGTGTTTCTTTGTGCTTGATAACACGCACACCCGCTAAACGGCCATCTGAATAAATACCGATGAGGAGTTTGATTTCACCGTTATAACCATTGGGTGCAATAGCAGTAAATATAGTTGCAACGGGTATATTATCTAAGCGTGCACGATAAACAGTTGTAATATCTTTTGTTCCCAACTCAGCAGTTTCTGCAAGTGTGAGAGTATCAATCAATATGTCATTATCATATTCATTATGGTCAACTAGGGCATTAATAGCCGCCAATAAAGTCTGGCGTTCATTTTCGGTAATTTGATCGTGTGTTTTTGATTCTGTCAGTGCCACCAAACTAGTGGCAACAATGGCAAATGCTGCCAACATTAAACCGACACGAATAACTTGAGTATAGGTATTACTCACTATTTGGCACCATACACTTTAGGTTGAGTGTAATAATCAATCAATGGCACCAGCATATTCATTAATAACACTGCAAAGGCAACACCATCAGGATAGCCACCCCATACTCGAATAATATAGGTCAATAGACCAACACCGGCACCAAATACCAATTTACCTTTGATAGTTGTGGCGGCAGTAACTGGATCAGTAGCAATAAAGAATGCAGCTAACATGGTGCCGCCACTCAATAAATGAAATAGAGGTGAACCGGCTATTTCAGGTGCGATAAGCCACGTCACAAGACTAATAGTAGCGAGCCCTACCAACATCGCAACAGGAATATGCCAACTGATAACACGGCGATAGATTAGATACAAACCACCAATGGCAAACCAGAGATTAACCCATTCCCAGCCTTTGCCTCCAAACAGACCAAACAGTGGTTGAGAACTGATTTGACTTGGTGTTTGCAATAGGCCGATTTGTGTTTTCATGGCATCAAGCGGCGTCGCGCCAGAAATAGTATCAAGTGATGCACCATCAGCAAGTTGGCCATTGAAGATAATATGAAAGGCTGACATAAAGTCGAGTGGTTGTTCACTTAAGCTAGCGACCGGCAACCATGTCGTCATTTCTAAAGGAAATGAGATCAACAGTAATACGTAGGCCACCATAGCGGGATTAAAAGGATTATAGCCAAGCCCACCATAAAGATGCTTGGCAAAGATAATGGCAAATAATATTCCGATAGTGGTTAACCACCATGGGGCTAATGGTGGTAAAGCAATGGCGAGTAATACTGCAGTAACGATGGCACTACCATCGGTTAAAAAAGGTTTGAGTGGCCGGTCACGAAGTTTGAGCATTAATGCTTCAGCAAGCAATGCCACCACAATTGCCAAACTAAGGGTAATTAATATACTTGGACCAAAGAAATAGACGATAGCAATGACAGCAGGAACTAATGCCAATAATAACTGCAGCATATGCAGTGTCACACGATTAGTGCCTGATAAAAAAGGTGAGGATAAGCGGCTTAGGGGCATTATTTACTCTCCTGAGTATCAGTAGCTGATTTAGCGGCTAAATTTTCTTTCTCTTTAGCCGCTTGGCTAGCAGCAAGTGCCACTTTACGTTGCCGTTGCCGCGCCGCTTTTTCTTGTTTCTCCAACTCTTGCCGTTCTAGCCTATTTTCATGGCGGAGCCGGGCAACATCTGACTTTTGTGTTTCTTGGTATTGATTCATGGTTTCTGTTTTAGCAAAACGGAAATAATGAACTAATGGAATTTTGCTTGGGCAAACATAACTACAACAGCCACATTCAATACAATCAAATAGATTATATTCTTCGGTTTTTTCCAAGTCTTTGGCGCGTGAATACCAATATAATTGTTGTGGCAGTAAACTAACTGGGCAAACCGTTGCACATTCCCCACAACGAATACAGGGAAGAGGCTTAGTATCTTGAGCTGCATTATCAACACCAACTAAAATACAGTTTGCTGTTTTGGTGACTGGAAGGTGATCTCCGGACAGGTTATAACCCATCATCGGGCCGCCCAGAATAAACGGCTCTTCTGGCTGGCGTCTGGTTTCACAAAATGCTAATAACTCATGCATAGGTGTGCCAAATAAGGTTTCAAAATTACCAGAATGTTTTACATCGGTACCCGTTACCGTCACGATGCGAGAAATGAGTGGCTCACCATGAGTAATGGCTCGACCAATCGCATAAGTTGTGCCAACGTTATGGCAGACAATACCTAAGTCAATGGGCAAACCACGACTCGGAACTTGCTTGCCTGTTATCGATTGAATCAACTGTTTTTCACTGCCTGCTGGATAGCGTGTAGGCAGAACGACAATTTTTGTGTTCGTTAAACTTGATCGAGCGGCTAAAGCCGATTTCATTGAGGCAATTGCTTCGGATTTATTATCTTCAATAGCAATAACGCAATTTTTAACGCGTAAGGCATAATGCATGATCTCAACGCCGTCGAGAATGCCTTCTGCTCGTTCACGCATTATCATATCGTCACAAGTGATATAAGGTTCACATTCAATGCCGTTGAGAATTAATGTCTCAACAGTATGATGTACACCAGGGTTGAGTTTTATATAACTTGGAAAGCCTGCACCACCTAGGCCAACAAGGCCGGCTTCACGAAGATGTTGACGAAGTTCATGCTCTGATAGTGTTGTAAAATCTGCAATTGGCCGTAATTCAATCCAGCGATCTTCACCATCGGTTTCAATGGTAATGCAAAGTGCAGACAAACCAGAGGGATGCGGAATAGGCTGCTTATCAATAGCCGTCACTAGGCCTGAACTTGGGGCATG
>JAUXFA010000102.1 GCA_030620285.1 Piscirickettsiaceae bacterium | reverse complement strand
TGATGGCAGTTCTACTGATTGTTGCATTTGTGGCCAATTTACTAATGCGTCCAGTTCATCCATCGCATCATATGAAAAAAGATGAAGAATAAATACCTTGGTTTGTGAGTTTAATCATGCGCAAATCTATTGTTTTAGTTTATTCAGTGCAGACAAAGTTGTAGTTTTTTAGGGCCGTCTAATCAATAATGACTGCTCACTTTCAGTTATTTGTGTTTTCTTGTTCGAGAGTGTGATTTCAACAAGTTACTGAATAAAAATAACGGTTTTGTTGTTGATGCGACAAATTAGTGCAAATTTAAGTCTAAGATGAAGGGTCTGCATGACGCTACAAATGATAATTTAAGCTTTTTCATTGACCGCCATTTAGCATTACTAACTTCACAATAGCGCCTTCTCATGGTATTTTCAGTTGATTAGATAAGTGCCGGTATTGGCAAAAAAATGACGAGAGAGGCCGTTTCATGAGTGGGCAAGAAATCAGTGCTCGGAAAGAAGGTAGTAAACTGAAATTACCAAGAGCGGTTGGTAAAGGCAGACAAGTTGATCAAAAAGCATTAGCAGAAGTTCAGGCTCTGTTAGCGGATGAATCAAGACAGAAAGATTTACTGATTGAACATCTGCACAAAATTCAGGATACCTACCAGCATATTTCAGCCGCTCATTTAGTCGCCTTGGCGCGTGAAATGAAGCTATCACAGGCTGAAGTCTATGAAGTTGCGACTTTTTACCATCATTTTGATGTGATTAAAGAAGGGGAGACGCCACCGCCCGCATTGACTGTGCGTGTTTGTGAGTCATTAACCTGTGAAATGATGGGGGCGCAAGACTTAATCAATTCGTTAGAAAATGGCCTCGATGATGGTGTTCGCGTGCAGCGAGTCCCTTGTGTCGGTCGATGTGATAAAGCGCCCATTGCTGTAGTGGGAATGAATCCTATCGAACAGGCCGATACTGAAAAGGTCGCGCAAGCAGTTGATGCTAAAGCAATTGAGCCTGAAGAATTACAACCTATAAATTATGAAACCTATCTTGAACAAAATGGCTATAACACTTATCAGCAATGCATGAATGGTACTTATAATGTCGATAAAGTACTGGAAGCAATGGATGATTCTGGGCTACGCGGTTTAGGTGGCGCGGGTTTCCCTGCCGGGCGTAAGTGGCGAATTGTACGCGGCATGCCTGAACCTAAGTTGATGGCCGTGAATATCGATGAAGGTGAGCCGGCCACATTAAAAGACAAATATTATTTAGATCGCGATCCACATTGTTTCCTCGAAGGTACATTGATTGCAGCCTGGGCTGTGGGCATTAATGAAATTTATATTTATTTGCGTGATGAATATGCAGCTATAAGACAGGTATTAGAGCGTGAAATTGCTAAGTTAGTGGCTAATCCGCCAGTAGATCATATGCCTATAATTCATCTCCGCCGTGGTGCGGGTGCTTATATCTGTGGTGAAGAGTCAGCGATGATTGAGTCAATTGAAGGAAAACGAGGAATGCCTCGCCTTCGTCCTCCATTTGTAGCAGAAGTAGGCTTATTTGGACGGCCAACACTTGAACACAATATGGAGTCGTTATATTGGGTGCGAGATATCCTTGAAAAAGGCCCATCTTGTTTGACTGACCATGGTCGTAATGGTCGTGTTGGCTTGCGGTCATTCTCAGTCAGTGGTCGTGTCAATAACCCCGGTGTACATCTAGCGGATGCTGGCATCACCATGAAAGAATTAATTGACGAATATTGTGGCGGTATGATCGATGGCCATGAGTTTTATGGCTATTTTCCGGGTGGTGCATCAGGCGGTATTTTGCCCGCATCTATGGGTGATATTCCGCTTGATTTTGATACTTTAAATGAATATGGCTGTTTTATTGGTAGTGCTGCTATTGTGGTGTTTTCAAATCAAGACAAAGCACGTGATCTTGCTGTTAATGCGATGAGGTTTTTTGAGGAAGAATCGTGCGGACAGTGTACCCCTTGCCGAGTGGGAACCGCTAAAGCTGTCACTTTGATGGAAAAGCCAACGTGGAATGAAGATCTATTAGAAGAATTATCTGAAGTGATGATTGATACGTCTATTTGTGGTCTAGGACAAGCGGCTCCTAATCCTATTCGCTGTGTGATGAAGTACTTCTCAGAGGAGTTGAAATAATGGCTATTAATCCTGAAGAATTGCCCCAGTCTATTAATTTCACCTTAAACGGCCAGCCAGTTGCTGCTGAAGATGGCGAAACCCTACTGGATATTGCAAAACAACAAGGTATTGAAATTCCACATCTTTGTTATTCAGATAGGCAAGGTGCCGATGGTAACTGTCGAGCCTGTATGGTTGAAATTGATGGCGAACGGGTACTCGCGCCATCATGTTGTCGCTATCCAACAGAAGGTATGACTGTTCAATCGAATAGTGAGCGTGCTGTTAAATCCCAGAAAATGGTGTTGGAGCTACTTAAAGCAGATGTCTCTGAACAGCCACATACCATCAACTCAGAGTTAGATTATTGGGCGAGTAAGTTAGATTTAGGTTTGCCTCGCTTTGAAGCGAGAAATCAGCCAGCAGCAGATATTTCTCATCCGGGTATTGCTGTTAATATGGATGCATGCATTCAATGTACACGCTGTGTCCGTGCTTGTCGTGATGAACAAAATAACGATGTTATTGGTTTGGCAATGCGGGGCACCCATACCGAGATTGTATTTGATTTAGATGATCCGATGGGCGAAAGTTCGTGTGTGGGTTGTGGTGAATGTGTTGAAGCATGTCCAACAGGTGCATTAATGCCTGCCAATGATGTGGGTATGGTGGAGCCTGATCGTAAAGTGAATTCAACCTGTCCATATTGTGGTGTAGGTTGTCAGATGACATACAATGTTAAGGACGACAAAATCATTTATGTTGAAGGTCGTAATGGGCCCTCGAATAAAGGTCGATTATGTGTCAAAGGCCGTTATGGCTTTGACTATGTGCATCATGAACATCGGTTGACTAAGCCTCTAATTCGTCGAGAAGGTGCACCTAAATCAGCTGATTTTTCAATGGATCCCAATGATGTTGATAAAATATTTCGTGAAGCAACTTGGGAAGAAGCATTAGATTTTGCGGCGGGTGGGTTTAGCAAGATTCGTGATGAACAAGGCCCAAATGCATTAGCGGGATTTGGTAGTGCTAAAGGTAGTAATGAAGAAGCTTACTTGTTCCAGAAATTAGTGAGAACAGGCTTTAAAACTAATAATGTTGACCACTGTACGCGACTTTGTCATGCATCCTCCGTTGTAGCCTTATTAGAATGTTTAGGTTCAGGTGCGGTATCCAATCCCGTTTCTGATGTTGAGAAAGCCGAAGTCATTGTTATTATCGGTGCCAATCCAACGGTGAATCACCCTGTGGCGGCAACTTGGATTAAAAACGCTATGCGCCGTGGTACTAAATTAATTTTGATGGATCCTCGTTCAACAGATTTATCGAGTCAGGCAACGCATCATGTTGCATTTAAATTGGGTACGGATGTACCAATGCTCAATGCGATCATGCATACCATTATCGAAGAAGATTTGGTTTCTGCTGACTTTATTGCTGAGCGTACTGAAGGTTTTGAGGCGATGAAAGCGCATTTGAAATCTTATACACCAGAATTAATGGAACCTATTTGTGGTGTACCAGCAGATACCCTGCGACAAGTTGCACGATTATATGCTGCTTCTGAAGGGTCTATTATTCTATGGGGTATGGGTGTTTCCCAGCATGTTCACGGAACTGATAATGCACGTTGTTTGATTTCGCTGGCATTGATGACAGGGCAAATTGGCCGTCCGGGTACAGGTTTGCATCCATTACGTGGACAGAATAATGTGCAAGGTGCATCGGATATGGGATTGATTCCAATGGTGTTTCCTGATTATCAACCCGTTGATGATGAAAAGTCACATGCTTATTTTGAACAATTATGGGATTGTGAGTTAGATAATAATCCGGGCTTAACCGTGGTTGAAATCATGCATGCTATTCATGCTGGCGATTTAACAGGCCTTTATGTGCAGGGTGAAAATCCAGCAATGTCGGATCCTGATGCTAATCATGCTCGTCAATCGATGGCGGAACTTGAACATTTGGTGGTGCAAGATATTTTCTTGACCGAAACAGCGTATTTAGCCGATGTAATACTGCCAGCTTCAGCATTCTCAGAGAAAACAGCAACCTTTACTAATACTGATAGATTAGTGCAATTAGGTCGCCAAGCTGTACCGCCGCCAGGTGATGCTCGACAAGATTTGTGGATCATTCAAGAAATGGCACGCCGACTAGGTTTAGATTGGAACTATAAAGATTCTGCTGAGGTATTTGAGGAAGTTCGTAAAGCCGTGCCTACAATGGCGGGAATGACATGGGAACGTCTTGAAAAAGAAGGCTCAATTGTCTATCCATGTTTGAATGAAGGCGATCCAGGTGAAGATGTCATTTTCACCGAAACCTTTGAAAGTGATAATGGTTTAGGTCGATTTGTGCCGGCAGATATTGTGCCTCCAGCAGAACGCCCAGATGAGGAATATCCATTTGTATTGATAACAGGCCGGATGTTAGAGCATTGGCATACAGGCTCAATGACACGTCGTTCTAATGTATTAGATGCCTTAGAGCCTGAAGCAGTGGCGACTATTAATCCTATTAGCTTAGATGAAATGGGTGTAAAACCAGGCGAGTTGATCACTTTATCAACTCGACGAGGTCAGATTTCAATGATCGCTAGAGCGGATGAGGCCGTACCAACAGGTGCTGTATTTATGGCCTTCTGTTATTACGAAGCTGCGGTGAATAAGCTGTCTAATGCAGCCTTGGATCCCGATGCTAAAATACCAGAATTCAAATATTGTGCAGTTAAGGTGACAGCGGGTGGTGAACCCATGCAGTTCCACAGTTATGGTGGTGGACAGTCAAATAATAACTTGATGTAATTTATTATTCAAAATATGAGAAAAGGGCATCATTTATGGTGCCTTTTTTTATAATGCTTAACAGTTTATCTTGATAAGATATGACACGATGAAAGATATGGGTAAGGATAAGTTATAAAACAATGAAAATCCTAATCAGCAATGATGATGGTTATATGGCTGAAGGCATCAGGGTATTAGCAGATGCCTTGTCAGCACTTGGTGATATTACGGTAGTGGCACCTGATCGAAACCGTAGTGGTGCTAGTAATTCATTAACATTAGAAAACCCCTTACGTTTAAATAGATTAGATAATGGCGTCTATCGTGTTGAAGGTACACCAACAGATTGTGTGCATTTGGCGATCACGGGTTTATTAGCAGATGAACCAGACATGGTGGTATCAGGTATTAATTCAGGTGCTAATTTAGGTGACGATGTCTTGTACTCAGGCACGGTCGCAGCTGCAATGGAAGGGCGGTTTTTGGGCTTGCCAGCCATTGCTATTTCATTGGCGAGTCATACTGGCGT
>JAUXFA010000206.1 GCA_030620285.1 Piscirickettsiaceae bacterium | reverse complement strand
TCCTAAGACCGCTTGGCCTCCGACTTCCATTGCCCAAGAATTGAAGGCCTCTTTGAGTAAGCTGGGTGTCGATTGGCATCTCGGCACAACCGTCTCTTCTATTAACTCTTCTGCTAAGAACCATCATCAGCTAACACTTGAGAATGGTGATAGCATCGATACCAATATTGTGGTTTCAGCCATTGGTTTGCGCGCTAATATTGATCTCGCGAAACAAGCTGGCTTGAATGTTAACCGCGGAATTGTGACCAATCGTTATTTACAGACTAGCCACGCTGACATCTATGCTTTAGGCGATTGCGCTGAAGTCGATGGCCATAATTTATTATTTATTGCCCCAATCTTAGCGGCAGCCAGAGCATTGGCAAAAACACTTGCTGGAACGATAACCGCAGTGACATACCCTGCAATGCCAGTAGCCATTAAAACACCTTGCTATCCTCTTGTCGTCAGCCCTCCACCGCATGGCTGTGAAGGTGACTGGCAATTTGAAAGATCAGCTGTGGGTATGACCGGGATAAAAGGCCTATTTATTGGCATCAATGGTGAATTACTTGGCTTTGCACTCAGTGGTGATATGGTTGCCGATAAACAAACTCTGACTAAACAACTACCCGATATATTAAATTAAAAACTACGGCACGGGTATTCCCGCCCCGCCTTTTGCAGTAAAGTAAGGGTTTTCTGCTCGCCATATGGATTGAACACTGGTGCTAAATCAACTCAGCATTACTAACCTACGCAATATCACCGAGATCAGTATTGAGCCAACACCTGCCATTAATTTAATATTAGGCAATAATGGTTCAGGAAAAACCAGCTTATTAGAAGCCATCCATTTACTTGCACTTGGTCGCTCATTCCGCACTCGAACATTAAAAACTATCGTGCAAATGGAAAAACAACAATGCCAGGTGATTGCTAAAACCACAACAAATATACCTATTGGCCTACAGTTTGATCTCGCTACAGGTTTACAAATAAGGCTTAATAATTCACCCTTAAAAAGATTGTCTGAACTGGCAATACAGCTACCTTTGCAGCTTATTCCAGCCAACTGCCACCAGTTCTTTGAGCAGGGGCCTCGCTATCGGCGCCAGCTATTAGACTGGGGGTTGTTTCACGTGGAACCAAGCTTTAATTTTCAATGGCAGTCTTACCGAAAAGTATTACAACAGCGAAATTCCGCTATCAGACAGCATAAAAAAACAACTGAAATCCAGCTGTGGGATGCACATCTTGCATCTCATGGTGAACAGATAACCGCGTTCAGGAAAGCACAATTAAATCGCTTATTAGAACAGTTCAACGATATATTTCCACGGTTGTGCCCTGAGTTTTCACATGCCTCTTTTTCGGTGAAATATCGGACAGGCTGGGCAAAAGAACACTCGCTTGAGCAGTCTCTCCAGCTAGCCATAGATCGAGACAAACAGCTTGGCTATACTCGCTCCGGCAGTCATGCTGCTGATTGGGCATTCTCTATTAACAATGTTGATCCAGCGCATATTTTTTCACGTGGCCAACAAAAACTTTTCTTTTTAGCCCTCTGCATAGCACAGGCTAAAATTACAGAACATCTTAATCACGAAAGCAGTATTTTGCTATTAGATGATATTAGCTCAGAATTAGATCCTGAACATCAGCAGTATGCATTAGATGAATTGGACAGCTTGCAAGTGCAATCCTTCATTAGCAGTACTGACTTATCGCTATCAGATTTTTCGAAAAAGGCTAAGGTGTTTCACGTGAAACAGGGTGAAATCTCTGGCGGTGGTGATGGCTAACTTCCTGATGTGGTAAAATAAACTTTGGTAATTACACTCTAGCGTTTAATGTTAATGGATACATTATGACAACCGAAGAAAACAGCTACGATTCGTCGAATATTAAAGTATTAAAAGGTCTCGATGCCGTCAGAAAGCGTCCAGGCATGTATATCGGTGACACCGATGATGGTACCGGCTTGCACCACATGGTGTTTGAGGTACTGGACAATGCCATTGATGAATCACTAGCAGGATATTGTAGTGAAATTAATGTCCGCATCCACCCTGATGATTCCGTTTCGGTAGCGGATAATGGTCGCGGTATCCCCGTTGATATTCATGAAGGAGAAGGCGTGTCTGCCGCCGAAGTTATTATGACGGTGCTGCATGCTGGTGGTAAGTTTGATGATAATTCTTATAAAGTCTCTGGCGGTCTCCATGGCGTAGGTGTTTCTGTTGTTAATGCCTTATCTAAAAAGCTAACAATGGAAATTCGCCGTAATAATAAAATCTATACTCAAAGTTATACTGATAGCGAACCTGATGCGCCAATTGCTGAAGGAGAAGATTGCGACGATACCGGAACAAAAATTCAATTCTGGCCAAGTGATAAAACCTTTTCCAATGTCACTTCTTTTGATTACAAAATTTTAGCCAAGCGTATTCGTGAATTAGCATTCTTAAACTCTGGTGTTCGCATTGTATTAACAGATGAGCGTGATGAATTAAGCGAAGTATTTTATTACGAAGGTGGTATTGAGGCTTTTGTTGAACATTTAAATAAAAATAAAACTCCTGTCCATGAAGCCGTGATCAATATTGCTGGCGAAAAAGATGACGTTACTGTCGAGTTATCTATGCAGTGGACAGATTCTTATCAGGAAAACATTTATTGTTTTACCAACAATATTCCACAACGCGATGGCGGCACCCATTTAGCAGGATTTAGAGCAGCATTGACTCGAACATTAAATCAATATATTGAAGCTGAAGGTTTAGCTAAAAAATCAAAAGTTGCCACCAGTGGTGATGATGCTCGCGAAGGTTTGACCGCTGTTTTATCGGTCAAAGTACCTGATCCAAAATTCTCTTCTCAAACTAAAGATAAATTAGTGTCGTCAGAAGTAAGAACTATCGTTGAATCCTTGACGAATGAATATTTCCACGATTATTTGGTAGAAAACCCTACCGATAGCAAGCTTATTGCCAATAAGATGGTTGATGCAGCTAGAGCACGCGATGCCGCTCGTAAAGCGCGTGAGTTAACCCGTCGTAAAGGTGCACTTGATATTGCCGGTTTACCGGGTAAATTAGCAGACTGCCAAGAGCGAGACCCTGCGCTGTCCGAACTATTCTTGGTGGAGGGTGATTCTGCGGGAGGCAGCGCCAAACAAGGCCGTGATCGCCGAACACAAGCCATTCTGCCTTTGAAAGGAAAGATCCTGAATGTTGAACGAGCGCGTTTTGACAAAATGATTAGCTCTGCTGAAGTCGGCACCTTAATAACAGCCCTAGGCTGTGGCATTGGCCGAGATGAGTATGATCCTGAAAAATTGCGCTATCACCACATCATTATTATGTCTGATGCCGATGTCGATGGCTCCCATATTCGCACCCTATTACTAACCTTTTTCTATCGCCAAATGCCTGAATTAGTAGAGCGTGGTCATATTTACATCGCTCAACCACCACTATATAAAATCAAGAAAGGTAAACAAGAACGCTATGTGAAGGATGATGCTGAAATGGAGCGCTACTTAACCGAATTAGCTCTCAATAATGCGGAGCTATATCCCTCAACATCTGCTGAT
>JAUXFA010000043.1 GCA_030620285.1 Piscirickettsiaceae bacterium | reverse complement strand
TATATATTCATCACGAAGAGGATAGAGCTCGCCTTTACCTGAGACCCGTTTAATATCGGTATTGTTCACTTCCAGAGATTCAATAATTGAAATCAACGGGATAATATAATGTTCGCCCGCCACACTAATAGTCTGGCCATCCATAATGGCTAGCGTTAGTGGCAAGCGGATAGTAAATGTTGAACCTTGGCCTCGTTTCGATACGACCTCAACACTACCGCCCAAACTGCTGATATTTTTCCGCACCACATCCATACCTACACCACGGCCTGATACGTCTGTCACCACGTCTGCCGTTGAAAATCCTGGCAAGAAGATTAACTCATGAATTTTTTGTGGCGTCATCTCATCTGTTGCTTGTACCAAGCCATTTTCAACTGCTTTCTCAAAGATTTTTTGTTCATTAAGTCCGGCGCCATCATCGCTAATCTGAATGACGATATTGCCACCTTGATGAAATGCATTAAGCTCTAATGTTCCCACCTCATCTTTGCCCTCAGCCAAGCGAATTTCTGGTGTTTCCAAACCATGATCCAGAGAGTTGCGTACCAAATGTACGAGCGGATCACCAATCTTCTCCATCACTGTTTTATCAAGTTCAGTTTGCTCACCGTTCAGTTTTAAATCAACTTTTTTACCCATTTTATCGGTCATGTCATGCACTAATCGTGGGAAACGATTGAAAGCAAAACTAATCGGTAACATCCGAATACGCATAATCGCTTCTTGCATTTCACGTGAATTACTTTCTAATTGAGCTAAACCATCGATTAATTGTGGCAACATGTCTTCGGTAAAATTATCACCAATCTGGCTTAACATTGATTGGGTAATCACTAACTCTCCGACAAGATTGATTAGCGAATCAACTTTATCGGTACCAACACGAATTGATGCTGTTGCTGGCGGAGAAGCTACTTTAGGCTTGCTCGCTACAGCTGTTTTAACTGGTGTTGGTGTCGGTTCTGAATCGACGGCTTCAACGATAACTTCCGCGGTGACAGGCGGCTCCACTGCCACTACATCATCGGCAATATCAGTCAACGGCTTAATGGTTAAATCACAATCTTCATCCACCCATTCAAATATTTCAATTACATCTTCTTTAGTAATATCACCAACAATAGTCAATTTCCATGACAAATAACAATCTTCAGGTTCAAAATCTGAAAATGGCGGTAATTTTGAATCGTCTACCTCAACCGTTAGCTCCCCCAAACTTTCCAGCTCACGGATCATACGAACAGGATCGTTACCTGTTTGTAATAAATGGGAATGTGGTCGAAAATAAATTTCCCAACCTTTGGGGAAACCCTCTGCGGCTGATTGCTCCACAGCAACTTCTGAACTGGTATCTGCTGTAGCTTCGTCGCCTTGACCCAGCATGGCTTCTAATTTTTGGCTTACTTCGGTAATTCGAGCTTGATCAGTCTCTGTTTTTTGTTGGGTGGCCGTTAGCATTTCACGCAATATATCAACCGCCTCTAAGAATAGGTTGGTTAATTCTACGGTGACATCACGATCACCATTGCGAACCTCATCTAACAGCGTTTCCATTACATGAGTAAACTCAGATATATCCATAAAACCAAATGTACCTGCACCGCCCTTTATCGAGTGTGCTGCTCTGAAAATAGTGTTTACTTCTTCAGTATCTGCCGCCCCAACATCTAAATTAAGCAGACCGCTTTCCATTGCGTCTAGCCCTTCAAAGCTTTCTTCAAAAAACACATCATGAAATTGTGAAATATCAATACTCATTGGTCACATTCCTAATAAATTCAAAGCGCACCTTCCCCGTGGAAACAATGTAAATCATTGTTTAATAAGGGATGTAGTGCTTAGCCCAACACTTTCCGAACCGTCGCTAATAATTGGTCAGGATTAAAGGGTTTGACTAACCAACCCGTTGCTCCAGCAGCTCGGCCTTGTTGTTTTTTATCCATTCCTGCCTCGGTCGTTAACACCAAAATAGGTGTAAAACGATATGCTGGCAATGCTCGTAATTCCTTCGTCAAAGTGATCCCGTCCATAATAGGCATATTAATATCTGTCAGCACCAAATCAAATGATTGGGTTTTGGCGATATTGAGTGCCTGTTGACCATCTGCTGCATCCGTAACAGTATGACCTGCACCTTTTAAAGTAAATGCGACCATTTGTCTCATAGAAGCTGAATCATCAACTGCTAAAATTGTTGCCATGGTTCGTGTTTCTCCTCATTTATGACATCTAAATTTGTCGATGCCAATCCAAATTGATGTTCTAATAATTATTCAGTTAATCGCTCACTAATCACTATTGTTATCTATATTCATCAGCTCTGCCAGTCCCAATAATCGAGCACTTCGAACAAAGGCTTCACTCGGCTGTTCCCAGTTCAATGGATGACCATGTGCTGCTGCCTCTTTACTAAAGGCGTAGAGCATTTGAATACCTGCTGCATCAATGCGCTCAATCTGACTACAGTCAATTTTCACTGATTTATTTTCAGCCAGTGGTGTCAGCAATTTAGCATAGACATCACCTACATCGGCAATACTCAATGCATCTCCACAGTCTATTACTTGATCAGTCATAATAGTTCGCTTCCATTTACTGTTAATACCTTTTAATAACGAATCAGATAATCCTGATATGTTTGCAGCGTCTGCTGCCATCGATCATTATTCGCCGCTTGATTGTTAGCTGCAACCGGCATGGTCATTATTGCCGCTTTCAAATCACCTTTCAGCCCAGATCGTAACTGTTGGTGCTGATAGCTCTGACTGCTTAATACTGGCTTAACCCTTATCATAGCTTGATTTCCCCTGTCTATGCCAGACAAAAAATAAAATACTTTTGTCTGTTTTATTATCAATAATGCAGAGACCATGCCAGCACTTTATTTTTATCTCTATATTAGGGGGTATTGATAATAATTTAGCTTAATCCGGATAGCGGCAGTAATGCTATAAACTAAAATAAATATGGTGATTTATTTAATGTAATATTAGTAAGAAGGAAATGTAGGTGATATTGACCGCCTATTAATCACTTTGATTTGCGAAGCCATTGTGATGTGTTTCGCTCGTCGTTATCAAGTTGTTCTTGTTTTAGTTCTATGTTGATTTCTTCTTGTTGGTAACGACTCACTAAAGATTGCATCGCTTGTTCTTTACTACGTGTTGTTTTCCAAACTGCTTGTTGTTGCTGTAGCGCTGTTAGGCTTACTTCTACCTGTTGGTGTTGCACTTCAATTGCTTGATCGAGCTGGGCAAGAAACCCTCTTAGTTCAAGCACTTTTTGAGCACTCATTGATAACTGTTCACCCGATCGTAACTTCGCCAAATATTCACCTTTATAACGCTTCAAATCTTCTAACTGTTGGCTATCATTGCTCCACACCGTATTGGCCTCGCCTACTTTTACTAAAGCAGCCTCGGTCGCCTTAATGGCAAGCTCAACAATGGGGTCTAATCTCTTCGAACGTTTCATCTGATAACTTTATCAAGTTTTAAAAACAAATTCAGCGATACGATTATTTATTATTGAAGATCGTATTTAACCTTGATTAAACAAGGTCGGTGCCGGCGGCGTAATCTCAGCAGTTTTGACTGATGGTTGTTGCATGGTCTTAATTAAAGTATCAATACTTTGTTGCCAATCAATAGATTCATTCATGCCTTGCTTAATTAATGCCTGCAAACTGGGAAACATTGCAATTGCTTCATCAATTAGGGGATCTGTTCCTGAGGTATAAGCACCCACATTAATAAGATCTTGATTTTGACTATAGCTTGAATAAAGTTGTTTAAAATATTGAACCTGTTCTAAGTGTTCTTCATCCACAATTTGAGGCATAACACGGCTAATTGAGGCTTCAACATCAACCGCTGGATAAATACCCGCTTCCGCTAAGCGACGAGATAATACGATATGGCCATCCAAAATAGCTCGCGCAGCATCTGCTACTGGATCTTGCTGATCATCACCTTCGGTTAATATTGTATAAATTGCGGTAATCGCACCACCATTAGCACCATTACCCGCTCTTTCTACTAATTGTGGTAACAAGGAAAACACTGAAGGTGGATAGCCTTTAGTGGCAGGTGGTTCACCAATCGCCAGTGCAATTTCACGTTGTGCTTGTGCAAAACGTGTTAATGAATCCATTAATAACAATACTTGTTTGCCTTGGTCACGGAAATATTCGGCAATACTGGTTGCTAACATTGCACCATGCAATCGCATCAAGGGGGAATGATCTGCTGGCGAAGCCACAACAACTGCACGGGATAAACCTGCCTCGCCTAGAATATCTTCAACGAACTCTTTAACTTCTCGACCACGCTCACCGATCAAACCAACAACAATGACATCTGCTTCAGTGAACCGTGTCATCATGCCTAACAACACACTTTTACCGACACCACTACCAGCAAACAAGCCTAGCCGTTGGCCCCGGCCAACACTTAATAAGGCATTAATAGATTGAACACCAACATCAAGGTGTTCTCGGACTGGCGATCTTTCTAATGGATTAATAGGCTGACCATGCAATGGAACTCGATCTTTAACACGTAAAGCACCTTTACCATCAAGGGGTTTGCCTGCACCATCAATTACACGACCTAATAACGCTTCACCAACTGGCACTTGTGAATCACTTCGGATAGGTCTGACACGGGCATTGGGTACCAAACCTCGAATATCACCTGTTGGCATTAAATATAAGGTTTCACCAGCAAAACCCACCACTTCCGCTTCAATGGGTTTACCGCCAGCACCTTGAACTTCACATCGACTGCCAACAGGGGCCTGAAAACCAACAGCTTCCAGTGTTAACCCAACCATTCGGGTTAATCGACCTTCGATTGATAAAGCTTCCGATGGGTCACTGTCTAAACGATGTTGGCAATCTGCTAATCGTGTATGCCACCGAGCGGTTCTATCTGCCAGCGAGGCATGATCTAATTTTTTATCACTCGCTTGGGTCATCGGTGCGCTCTCCACCTAGCAATTTATTGATCACGCTTTCAAGACGGGCTTCAACTGTTGCATCAACTATAGTGTCAGCTGTCTCTAAACGGCAACTACCACGGGTTAACATGGGATCTTCTATCCACTTCCAGCTGACATCATTTGCTTCAATTGAGAAGCCTTTTTGGACCAGCTCTATATCTTGTGGGTGCAAATAAATCCTTAGTTTTCGATCATTAATAGGCAATACAGCAACAGCGGCTCTTACCGCGCCAATCACATGTTCGGGTTCTATTTTTAGTTCACGACGAACAATTTGCCGGGCAACACTGGTCGTCAGTGTGATCAAGTCATTTTCAATTTGTTGATCAAGATCGTTTAGCGGGGTGTTTAAGCTTGTCATGATCTGTTTGAGATAGCTTAATTGTTGTTCAATATCTTTTTGTGCGGCTTCAAGGCCCGCTTTACGTCCTTCATCAAACCCTACTTTATATCCTTCTCGCTGGGCTTGTTTTTGCATTTCTTCGATACCTTCAACGGTCATCAATGCATTTTTTTTGCCCATCATGTCGGTAACAGATACGACATGTGGTGCCTGCCAACGTTGGTAGTCTTCTAATTCTTCTGCCGTCACTTCATTAGCTTGGGCAGTAATTAACTCATCAGAGGAAGTCATCTCCACCACCTCCACCTAACATGATTTCACCCTTGTCAGATAAGCTACGTGCCGCCACTAGAATTTCTTTCTGAGCTGCTTCAACATCACTAACACGAACAGGGCCCATCGCTTCAAGATCATCGCGCATCATTTCCGCAGCACGTTGGGACATATTACCTAAGAATTTTTCTTTCAGTGCATCATCAGCACCTTTCAAAGCAAGCTGCAATTGATCGGTTTGAATTTCACGCATTAATGTTTGGAATCCTCGGTCATCGACATCAATAAGATTTTCAAAGACAAACATCAGATCTTCAATATTTTGACCTAAATCCGGTTCGGTTTCTTTAACTGATTCCATAATGGAAGCTTGAACAGTGCCTTCAACAAAGTTCAAAATATCTGCCGCTGTTTTTAAACCACCCACGCTAGCGGTTTGACCACTAGAGCTACCACTAAATTGTTTTTCTAAAATCTCATTCAATTCTGTTAAAGCTGAGGGTTGAACACCATCTAACGTGGCAATACGAAGTAAGATATTTGCTTGGTCTCGCTCAGGGAATAAACCTAAAACTTGAGCTGCTTGATCGGGATCAAGAAACGAACTTACAATCGCAATAATTTGTGGATGTTCTAATTTAATAACTTCATAGATACCTCGTGCATCCATCCACTTGAGTTGCTCTAATCCAGTGGTATTACCACCGGATAAAATCCGATCTAATATATTGCCAGCCTTGTCTTCACCTAAAGCACCTACCAGCATATTCCGCACATAATCTTGAGAGCCAATGCCTAAGCCTGTTTGCTCTTCAACGGTGGTAATAAAACTATCCAAAACACCTTGTACTTCTTCACGAGAAACATTGGTTAATCCCGCCATTGCTTGACCCACTTTCTGAACCTCTTTAGGGCTCATATGTTTGAGTACTTCTGATGCTTCATCTGCACCTATTGACCGCAAAAAAACAGCCGCTTTTTCGGTACCATTTAATGCTCTAGCTTGAGCTTGTTCTGCCATTAGGCTGCCTCACCTTCTTTTGTCCAATTCTTAACAACTTGTGCGACTAACGCGGGATCTTGTTGCACTAAACTACGCACATTATTTACCTGTCCCTCGACATCATCTGAACCGGTGGTAATTTTCTCAATATCGGCTGCACTGCCTGCTGAAGCGCCCATTGCTAAGGCTTGCTCTGGTGTCATACCGCCAGCAGCTGCCCCAGATTCAGGTACTGTATTGAGATCTTTAAATGCAGGTCGAATAACGCCAAATATTAAGAATAATACCAGCAAGCCCCCTAATGCTTGTTTTGCAACATCCCATACCCAAGCTTGCTCCCAAATAGCGAGTTCTGGCAAGGGTTCAGCTGATGGTGGCACAACAAATGGTGCATTGACTACATTTAGACTATCACCACGCGCTTGGTTAAAGCCAATCGCATCCATGATTAAAGCATTGATTCGAGTCATTTCTGATTCCGATAATGCCGCCGACGTCACATTGCCTTCTTCATCAATGCTTCGGCGTTCATCAACTAAAACAGCGACACTCAATCTCTTAACTGAGCCTGGCGCTACTCGAGTATGACTAATGGTACGATCCAATTCAAAATTACGAGTACTACTTTTACTGCTACTACCTGGCAAAGGTGGCGGTGCAATAGCAACACCCTCTTCATCTGTGGCAACTGCAAGCTGTTCTGGCGCAATGCCGCCTCCAGGAGGCTGATTACTTAAAGCCCCAGGAATACCTGTAGCACCTGTCACTCCCGATTTATTGTCTTCTTGAACCTGTTCGCTGCGCAACACGGTCAAATCAGGATTATAACTTTCATGTGTTTGTTCTGTTATGGTGAAATCAACTTCGGCAACCACTTGGGCCCGAACACCACTTATTCCGACAATCGGTGACAAAATATCTTCAATCCGTCTGATATAGCCTTGTTCCAACTTCTGAGTGAATTGTAATTGGGTATCACTCATCGCAACCCCTTTATCACGATCTGTTTGGCTTAATAAGCGTCCTTTTTGATCGACGATGGTGACATTATTACTTGATAAGTTAGGAATGCTTGATGCCACCATATGAGTAATAGCCGATACTTGCCCTTGCTCTAAATTACGACCTGCATATAAGTTAACAATAACAGAGGCTGTCGGGGCTTTCCGTTCACGTACAAACACTGACTGTTTAGGCGTCGCTAAATGGACACGAGCGCTACTAACGTTATACATACTCGAAATCGAGCGGGCTAATTCTTCTTCCTGTGCACGTTGGTACCGCGCACGTTCAATGAATTGACTGGTTCCAAAACCTTGTTCATCATTCAGCATTTCCATGCCTTGTGATGAACTACGCGGTAATCCTTCAGAGGCCAATCTCAAACGTAAGGATTGTAACTGAGACGTCGGTACCAATACGGCACCTGAACTCGGATCTAATTTATAGTCAACATTTGATTGTTGTAATACTGCAACCACCTCTGCCGATTCTTTTGCTTGCATGCCACTAAATAACACCTGATAGTTGGGCGTTTGTGACCACATCAATACATAACCACCTAAGGCAATACTGGCAGCAATGGCCAATAAAAAACCAACTTGTTTCATCACCGGCTGTCGCGAAACATTAGATTGCATTGCGCCTAATGGTGTTGTAGCTAAGGTAGATGCTGCCGTTGTGGCGGGTACGTTTTCCATAATTTTACTCTAGTTTATATTAGTATTTTATGAGCTCGTTGAAATCTTATAAGCTCATCCGCATCACGTCTTCATAG
>JAUXFA010000279.1 GCA_030620285.1 Piscirickettsiaceae bacterium | reverse complement strand
TTAAAACTGTTCGCCCAATGCATCATTCATTAACTGCTGCTGATAACTCTCTTCCAAAATAGGTTTTAATGGCATACCTTCAATAACGGGAATGACATCACTAACAATAATCTGCTCACCTTCTTCTAAGCCTACATCTTGGTTCTGATCTGCAATAACAACTAATTCGCCTTGATTAAAAAGAATTTTAACTGGACGAATAGCCAAGGTATTGTCCTCGGTCGCCACATAAACTCGACCTTGATGGATGGCTTTACGCGGTATTACAAGAGTTGGTTTCTTGGGTGCCAAAATCTCAACTGAGGTGTACATCCCTTTTATTAACGGTGGACGTATACCGGGGATAATATCTTCGTAAGGCTTTTCAACAACGATCACCAGCCCCAATGTATTACGTGTTGGGTCAACTGACTCACTTAATCTAATTAATTTTCCTTGCCAGACCGTAGACGAAGCCAGATCACCTACCAGACGAATCCGAGGTTCTAGCTGTATATTTGATAGTGCCATTTGCAAATGTTCTGGGTTTTGCAAATTGATCGACTCTTTATTAGTTTGATTCACTAAACCAGCCGCAACCAAGGGTCGAAACTGTTGCACTGGCAATTGAGCATTAATTTCTACAGCTTCCACACCTAAGGCTTCAAACAATATACTTCCCGCAGGTGTATATTCATCTTTTTCAACAGAAACAGCACCGATTCTTGCATCAAAAGGCATCAGTACTTCTGTCCGCTCGATTGTATCCTTACTTTGATCTACTTGGCTTTCAGATTGTTTTATTTGCGCTCTCATCGCTGCTTTACGACTAGCAAAACTTGCCAGTTTACCCTCTATATCTTGTACCGACTGTTGTAAAGACAACACATTTTTCTGTTCGGCATCGAGCGATGTGCGTGCAATTAAACGTTTATCCCAAAGTACTTGTAGGCGGTCTAACTCTTTTAACTCCACATCTAGCTTCTTTTGAGCAATGACCAGTGCTTCTTGTGTACTAGCTTGTTCAACCTTTAATTGTGTTAATGAAGATTGGCTGCCCGCCAAGCCAGCCTTACTTTGATCGAGTGAAATTTCAAACGTGGTTGGCTCAATACGCAAGACTACTGTGCCTTTTTTAATGCTGGCACCTTGCTTCAAATCTGGATGGATATAACTTATCTTGCCACTGACCTCAGATTTTGCACTAATTACAGTCGCCGGCTCAACATGCCCAAATGCTGTTGCTCTAGCACGAAAAGGGATTTTCTTGATCGTAATTACTTCCACAGCCTTAACTGGGTAGCTAGCATTTTGATGCTCAATAGGAGCCTTTGTTTTAACCAAAATAACGACGATCACTATTGCAATTATCAAAATGACCGGCAACAAAATAGAACTTTGGAAAATCTTTCTCATTTACTCTCCTAATATCATCAAAAATTAAGATGATCTGATTCTCAACCTTCTGATGATGACGATCATATAAATAAATTACATAGTTAACTATTCTAACGCAGCTACAACAATAATTATCGAAAAACAGTTGTCACTACTGAAAATTAAATCGTGATTGAATTTGTGTATTTGCGATTAGTTTATCTATTAGCACTTCATTTTAACTTGAAGTGATCGCCAATGTAGTCTCAATCCCAATTTACTAATTTCAACTTAGTTAAATTTATATTGCCAATCATGGTTTGGAAATATGGCTTGATCAATAAGATAAGTCGAGTTAATATACAAATATTACGTGGTTATATTTCCCACTTATAATCCTGTAAACAAAAAATCAACAGAATCTACTATAAGGATAATTGTCATGTTAAAAATAGCTGAACCATACTCTTTCCTCCGACACATCATTATTTTTTACATACTTATGACAAGCTCTATTGCACTCGCTGCCCCAGCTGCATATGTTGATGTAAATGCAACCGGTGCAAACAATGGAGCTAGCTGGAAGCATGCCTACACAGATTTACAAGATGCATTAACCGATACTAGCTCCGGTGAGATATGGGTTGCTGCAGGTACTTACAAACCAGGAACCACAAGAGCAGAAACCTTTTCGCTGCTGAATAATGTTGCCCTGTACGGCGGGTTTTCTGGTGCTGAAGACCTACGAGAACAGCGCGATCCGATTCTGAATGAAACGATTTTGAGTGGTGATATCCTCGGTGATGATTATCTTGAAGGTCGCTTAGTGAATGGGCATACGACCTGGAGAGGTCTTGGTGATAATAGTCATCACGTTATCACGGCTATCGATATCGATGCCACGGCAATACTTGATGGCTTTGTAATCACTCGTGGCTGGGCTCTAGCAACCGGTGACAGTGATGTGGGTGGTGGATTACTCATTCTTAATAGTAGTCCAACTATTAACAATACCAAGGTATATGGCAGCGTTGGTTTTTTCGGGGGCGGCGCTTATGCCGGCCAAGGTAGTAATCCTTCATTTACTAATTGTATATTCCTCGATAATTATGGTGACATTGGCAGGGGCGGAGCCATGTATATCGATGGTTCTAGTACCGTCACTTTTGACAGTTGTCATTTCGAAGGCAAT
>JAUXFA010000120.1 GCA_030620285.1 Piscirickettsiaceae bacterium | reverse complement strand
CGACTCTTGAATTGCATGGTGAGAAAAAGCCATTAACAATGGATGTCATTATTACGCGATTAGTTGGCGCAAAACTATCTGTTGTGAGTGCGGCTCCTACGATTATAAATGTAGCAGATTTTTCTTTAGTGGCGGGTATTGAAAAATTGCAAGAGCTTGCTAAGCTACCCAGTATCAGCCACAACGTACCTGTGAGTTTTTACCTAGTATTTAAGTTAAAGCATAGTTAATAATTAGTGATGAAATCGTTTAATTTTAAAGAGCAATAGATGCAAAAGTTTACCGTAGAACAGGGTATCGTAATTCCCTTAGATCGGCCCAATGTGGATACTGATGCCATTATTCCAAAACAATTTTTAAAGTCTATTCAACGTAGTGGTTTCGGTCCTAATTTATTTGATGAATGGCGTTATCTGGATCTAGGCGAACCCGGTAAAAATTCCGAAGGTCGGCCAGTAAATCCAGACTTTGTTTTAAATCAACAACGCTATCAGGGTGGAACAATTTTATTGGCGCGTGAAAACTTTGGTTGTGGCTCCAGTCGAGAGCATGCTGTTTGGGCATTAGATGATTTTGGTATTCGTGTCATTATTGCCCCGAGTTTTGCTGATATTTTCTTCAATAATACGAGCAAGAATGGGGTTTTGGCGATCCAACTGGATGAACAAATAATTGATGATTTATTTGATGCCGTACAATCGACAGCTGGCTATCAATTGAAAGTTGATCTATCGTCACAAATTATCACTTTGAAAAATGGTGACACAATAAGTTTTGAGGTTGATGCATTCAAAAAACATAGTTTATTGAATGGTTTAGATGATATTGGTTTAACACTGCAACATGCTGATGATATTCAAGCCTATGAATTGAAGCGTAAGCAACAAGCACCATGGCTATTTTCAAAGTAGTCAATGGATACAAACATAAATTTACGTAGTGAATAACTAAAGAATGACAAAGAAAATAGCAGTGTTAGCCGGCGATGGAATCGGTCCAGAAATTGTTGCTGAAGCAGTTAAAGTATTACAAGCCTTGGGGGACAGTGGTTTAGAAATTGAGCTCGAATATGGTTTAATTGGCGGTGCCGCTTATGATGAGACCGGCACACCCTTACCAGAACAGACCATTGCCATGTCCAAATCTGCTGATGCCATATTATTGGGTGCGGTAGGCGGTTATAAATGGGAGTCTTTGGATATTAGTGTTCGACCAGAAAAGGGTTTGTTGGGTATTCGTAGTGAATTAAATTTATTCGCAAATTTACGACCAGCTATCTTGTATCCACAGCTGGCTGAAGCTTCTTCGTTGAAAGAAGACGTGGTTTCTGGTTTGGACCTAATGATTGTCCGTGAGTTAACGGGCGGTATTTATTTTGGTCAACCCCGTGGTATTCGAACGCTTGATAATGGTGAAAAAGAAGGTTTTAATACACTGGTTTATCGTGAGAGTGAAGTAAATCGTATTGGTAAAGTGGCCTTTGATATTGCTAGAAAACGGCAGGGTCGTTTATGTTCAGTAGATAAAGCCAACGTATTAGAATGTACCGAACTCTGGCGTGAAACCATGACCGATCTCGCCAGTGATTATGGTGATGTTGAACTGAGTCATATGTATGTTGATAATGCGGCAATGCAACTAGTACGGGCTCCAAAGCAGTTTGACGTGATGGTGACAACCAATATGTTTGGCGATATTTTATCGGATTGTGCATCAATGTTGACCGGGTCGATTGGCATGTTGCCATCAGCTTCATTGGATGAGGCGGGTAAAGGCATGTATGAGCCAATTCATGGTTCTGCACCTGATATTGCCGGTCAAAATATCGCCAATCCTTTAGCGACAATATTATCGGTTGCAATGATGCTGCGGTATACCCTTGATCAAGCTGATATGGCCGATCGTGTTGAGCAGGCGGTTAGCAAGGTACTCGATCAAGGTTTGCGAACTGCTGATATTTATTCCGAGGGTACCATAAAGGTAGGAACAATTGAGATGGGCGATGCCGTTGTTGCAGCGCTGTAATTTAAGCTAAAAGTTTAGGAAATATAGTGAGTAAAAAAGTTGATATTGCCGTAGTGGGCGCAACAGGAGCCGTCGGTGAAACAATGCTGGATATTTTGCACCAGCGTGATTTTCCGGTAGGTAAAGTATATGCATTGGCCAGCGAACGATCAGCTGGCAATACGGTTAGTTTTGGCAATAAAGCATTAATTGTAGAAGATTTGGCCACATTTGATTTTTCAAAAGTGCAAGTGGGTCTATTTTCACCTGGTGCCAGCGTATCAAAAATCTATGCACCAAAAGCTGCTGAAGCAGGTTGTGTGGTTATTGATAATACTTCTGAGTTTCGATACGACGATGATATTCCACTGGTTGTGCCTGAAGTGAATCCGCACGCAATTGCTGATTATAAAAATCGCGGCATTATTGCCAATCCAAACTGTTCAACGATTCAAATGATGGTAGCGTTGAAACCCATTTATGATGCGGTGGGCATAACGCGTATCAATGTATGCACTTATCAAGCTGTATCAGGCACAGGTAAACCTGCAATGGATGAACTGGCCAAACAAACAGCTGCATTGTTAAATGGCCGTTCTGTTGAAAGTAGCGTATATCCAAAACAAATAGCCTTTAATGTGCTGCCACAAATAGATGTATTTGAAGATAATGGCTATACCAAAGAAGAAATGAAAATGGTCTGGGAAACTAATAAAATAATGGAAGACGATAGCATTGCTGTCAATCCAACAGCCGTTCGTGTTCCTGTTTTTTATGGTCATTCAGAAGCAATACATATTGAAACAAGAGATAAAATAACAGCTCAACAGGCTAAAGATTTATTGCAAGCATGCGATGGGATCGTCGTGATTGATGACCATGTCGATGGGGCTTATCCGACCGCGGTCAGTGACGCTTCAGGCACCGATCCAGTTTATGTCGGACGTATACGTGAAGATATTTCGCATACAAATGGTTTGAATTTATGGGTGGTTGCAGATAATGTACGCAAAGGTGCAGCTTTAAACAGCATTCAAATTGCTGAATTATTGGTTGAACAATATCTGTAAATGGTAGGATGATATCTAACAGGGATAAAACAAGGGGTTTGAAATGGTGATTAGAACATTTGCCAGTGTTGCGGTAATTAGTGCATTAGGATTATTAGTGCCCATTCAGGCTTATGCTTTTGGTTTGGGTAAGATTGAAACATCGTCAGCACTAAATGAACCATTCAAAGCGGAAATAGCTGTTACTGCTATACGTGGAGATGAAGCTGGTAATCTGCAAGTACGATTGTCCTCTGCGGAAGAGTTTGAACGTGCAGGAATAGAACGCCATATCTTGCTAACAAAATTTACATTTGAAGTAGTTGAAAAAGCGGGATCAGCAACTATTATTATTAGTTCGAAAGATCCAGTGAAAGAACCCTTTGTTGATTTTTTAGTGACCGCAACCACGGGGCAGGGCCGATTGATTCGTGAATATACCGTTTTACTCGATCCGCCAAAAACAGTATTTGCAGCATCAAAGCCAGTCAATAAGCCCACAGATACAGCTAAGAAGCCAGTACAACTACCTAATAAGTCAATAAAACCATCTAACAAAACAAGCTATCAATATGATACGCCTAGATCATCAGCAGATTATAGCTCTAGCTATGGCCCAACCAATCGAACGGATACCTTGTGGGATATCGCATTAAAGACCAAACAAGGGCAGTCGGTGTCAGTGCATCAGCAGATGATGGCACTGGTCAAAGAAAATCCTCGTGCATTTAACAGGCAGAATATCAATGGCCTTAAAGCTGGCTACACATTATCCATTCCTACGGTAGAGACGGTTAAGAAATTATCAAAAAGTCAGGCTGTTTCTGCCGTTCGTGAGCAAAATGATTCATGGAAAAACCGTAATAGAGCTCCAGCACCGTCCGCAGTTATAGAAGAAACGGCTGTGCCGATGAGTACTTCGGAACTAGCTGAGTTAGATGCAGCAGTGACTGCACCAGTAACCGCCGTGCCGAACGCAGCAATCGAGGGTGACAATACCGCACGCTTGAAATTGGTCGCTCCTAGTGATGAATCCTTGCTAGAAGGTGGAGAGCTCTCTCCTATGGGTAGTGACCAGTTAGCAAGTATGAGTGAACAGCTCACATTGGCTCAAGAAACAATTGAAGGCCAAGCGCAAGAAAATATTGATATAAAATCCCGTATGGATGTGATGGAAGAGCAGATCCAGACATTGCGCCGCTTAATATCACTCAAAGATGCGGATTTAGCTCGCCTACAAAGTTCACTTGAACAGGATGGTCAGGAAGATACTAATATAGAGCAAATGACCGAAGACAGCTTGGCTTTATTGGAACAGCAACAGCAGCAGTTGCAAGATGCTCAAGCAGATATGGATACCGATTTAGAGCAAACGGCTGAAGAGGAAGATACTGCGGCTTTATTAGACGAGCTACCGTTACAGGCTGAGCAGGCCGTAGATAGTCAAGCTGAAGCTGAGATGAATGAAGTTGATCAGTATTTTGCTTCAGTAGCAGAGGGTGCAGCTGAACAAGAAATCATGGCCACTGACAATATGGGTTTAGACTCGCCAGCAGATACCATGGACATGGCAGTAGATGCTGCTGAACGCGCTGATATTTCTTTATATTCGATTCGAACAGTAGATGATGCAAAAGCGTATGCATCAAACGTGTTTGATAAAACTAATATGAGTTCATGGTCTGACAGAGTGAAAACATTTGTTGCCGAAAACCAAAAACAAACAATGTTTGGTGGTTTGTTAGCATTATTATTAATGTGGTTATTTGTCAGACGCAGTAATCGTCCTGAGATGACTTGGGATGAAGCCGTTGAAAAATTAGATGGTAAAGAAGCGCCTATAGCGCCAGTGGTCGCGGCTATGGCAGCTAATATTGACAATGCCGATGAAAGTGAACAAATGTTGGTGGAAGAGATTGATGAGGTAGTTATTAACGAAACCTCTGATGTGCAGCAAGAAGTCATCGAAGACATTACAGAACTTGAGCAAGCTAAAAGTGACGAGCTCGATACATCAAGTGATGATGACATGGCGATGG
>JAUXFA010000078.1 GCA_030620285.1 Piscirickettsiaceae bacterium | reverse complement strand
CTAAATTGTATTGGGCGACACCTGTGGTCATATATGTGGCCTCCTTAAAAAATAGTTGCTGAATGATATAACATTAATTAATGAATTCAAATACTAAGAGTCATATTTTAGGAAAAAGTTCCCGAAATTAATCAGCTAGGCTCGATGGAATGGATATGCCGACCAACAGCAAGCCATGCCCCCAAGATGCCGAGAGATAAGCCAATAATAGGTAGGGTGAATAGCATATCGCTGGCAAACCATTGCAAGGTAAAATCACTACCATAGTGGTTTGCAAGTTCATGGATCGGCCCTGAGATTAGGCTCATGGTGAGTAGCAAGATAGACCAAGCAAATAATCCACCCAAAATGCCGTACCAGAAGCCGGTGTATAAAAAAGGTCGACGTACAAAACGATCCGTTGCGCCGACCAGTTTCATTACCCGAATTTCAGATTGACGATTGAGGATAGCAAGTCGAATCGTATTACCAATCACCAGCAGTACGCTTAATGATAATAATATCCCCAAAATGGTAATACCGCGTTGTATGGTTTTATTGATGCTCCGTAATCGCTGTAGCCATTCCATATCAAGTTGGGTTTGTTCTACTTGTGGGAATGCCTCAAGCCGAGTTAGGAGATCAGCAATGGTGTCGGCAGCTAGATTTTCATCTACAGGTGTCAGAATCATGATGGCTGGCAATGGATTATTTGGCAATGAATCAAGTAGGCTTCCAAGTCCAGATAATTGGCGGAACTCTGCTAAGGATTGATCTGAAGATTGATAATTGACTCGTGATATCTCAGGCCAAGCTTGTAGTTTTAGTGTTAAATTTTCAGCTTGTTTAGGTTTGATGTCTTGTTGTAAAAATAGTGTGATTTGGCTGGCACTATCCCATTGATCGCTGATCTTATTCATATTTTGTAGCAATACAAATAGTCCTGCTGGTAGTGCTAAGGCAATCGCAATAACAGTAATTGTCATCAAACTGGCTAATGGTTGGCGCCACAATTGTCCCAAACTAAATAACATGGTTTGTAGATGACGTAGTAAGTACGTTTTAAAAAAATCAGACAATTTCATACTGTTAGCTGCGGCGCTAAACGGCCATGTTGAAGAATGATTTGGCGATAGGGCATGGTTTGAATTAAATCGAGATCATGGGTGGCAACAAATACGGTTGTTCCTACCTGCTTAAATTGCTCGAATAATTGCATGATGTCTCGCGATAATTCGGGATCAAGATTACCCGTGGGTTCATCTGCCAATAAGATGGGTGGGCGGTTGACCACTGCTCGTGCGATACCCACACGCTGTTGTTCACCACCCGATAATGCGATAGGTAAATTACGCTCTTTAGTCAGTAAGCCAACTTTGTCTAAGGATGCACGAACACGGCGGCCTATTTCGCGATGATTTTCACCGGCAATAACCAATGGTAGCGCGACATTATCAAATACCGTCCTGTCATGGAGTAGGTTGTGATCCTGAAAAACCAGACCTATCTGACGACGATAATAAGGAATTTTCCTTTTTGGTAATCGGTTTAAATTTTGATTGTTAACTAATACTTGGCCTTGAGAACTACGCTCAATTAGCGCGATTAATTTGAGCAAGGTACTCTTACCAGCACCAGAATGGCCGGTTAAAAAAGCCATTTCACCTTTATCTAATTGAAAGCTCAATCCCGATAATGCTTCATGCCGGTTGGCATAACGTTTGTGGACATCAGAAAATCTGATCATAAATTAATCTTCACGGCCTAATAGTGCATCAACAAATTCGCTAGCTTGAAAGGGGCGAAGATCATCAATTGTTTCACCAACACCAATATAGCGAATGGGTAGCCCTGTTTTTTTAGCAATTGCGAAAATAATACCACCTTTAGCAGTGCCATCTAACTTCGTCAAGGTAATGCCGGTTACTCCCACAGCCTGATCAAATTGTACCGCTTGGGATAACGCATTTTGGCCTGTACCTGCATCAAGTACTAACATCACCTCATGAGGTGCATCGTTATCTAATTTGCCCATCACCCGTTTCACTTTTTTCAATTCTTCCATCAAGTTTGATTGGGTATGTAGGCGACCGGCGGTATCTGCGATCAAAATATCAATATTGCGTGCTTTGGCCGCTTGCAGTGCATCGAAGATAACCGATGCAGAGTCGGCACCACTGTGTTGGGAAATGACGGCAATATCGTTACGTTGCCCCCATACTTGTAATTGTTCTACTGCCGCGGCACGGAATGTATCACCTGCCGCTAGCATGACTGATTTGCCTTGTTGTTGGAATTGTTTGGCGAGTTTGCCAATGGTGGTGGTTTTGCCGACACCATTAATGCCAACCATTAAAATGACATATGGTCCTGATTGTTCTGGAATAATGAGTGGTTGGCAGCTTGGTTCTAAAATAGTCACCATATCATCACGTAAAGCCGTAAATAATGCTTCGGAGTCAGCTAATTGTTTGCGGGCAATACGTTGGGTTAAATCGCTAATGATCGTTTGAGTGGCATCAATGCCTAAATCAGCAGTGATTAATTGGGTTTCAAGTTCTTCTAATAAATCATCATCAATCGTTTTTTTGCCCAGAACAAGATCAGCAAAACCTTCTGTTAATTTGCTACTGCTACGGCTAAGACGCTGCTTTAGGCGACTGAAAAGGTTGCCCATTTCTTTTTCAGGTTCAGTTTGTGCTTGTGGAGAGGTATCATTGTCGATATTAACTGACTGTACCGGCTGCTGTTCGAGTGGCGTGGCAGTATCAATTGTTTCGGTTTTTTTTCGTAGGAAACTAAACATAATTGTTGCTTGTCATTTAAACGTTAATTAATAATTTTATCATGTCATGGTTGCGAGAGGCATATGGTGCAAAAATTTAAAATACTGCTTGGATTATTGTTATTACCGCTAGTGGTAATGGCAGACGTAAGTGAATATCAGCTTGATAACGGTTTAAAATTAATCGTCAAAGAAGATCACCGTGCCCCAGTGGTGGTGTCTCAAGTTTGGTACAAAGTGGGTTCAAGTTATGAGCACAATGGCATTACTGGGATTTCACATGTGTTGGAACATATGATGTTCAAAGGTACTGAAAATCTTGGCCCGAATGAATTCTCACAAATCATTGCTGCCAATGGCGGTCGTGAAAATGCATTCACTGGGCGTGATTATACTGCTTATTTTCAAACATTAGAAAAAGATAGGCTGGAAGTGAGTTTTCGTTTGGAAGCTGAACGGATGCGCAAATTGGTGATTGATGAAGCTGAATTACTGAAAGAACGTGAAGTGGTGGCAGAAGAGCGCCGGATGCGTACAGAAGACAATCCACATTCATTAGTGCGTGAAGCATTTAATGCCACTGCTTTTGTAAACAGTCCTTACCATCATCCTGTCATAGGTTGGATGAGTGATATTAATCATTATGAAGCGGGTGACCTGCGCCAGTGGTATCAGAATTGGTATGCGCCTAATAATGCAACAGTAGTGATTGTCGGTGATGTGGAACCGGAAGCTGTTTATGCCTTAGCTAAAAAGTACTTTGGCCCCTTGAAACCAGAAGCAACAGCACAGGTAAAACCACAAATTGAAGTTGAGCAGCGAGGTAAGCGCACGATTGAAGTGGCTGCACCTGCTGAATTACCTTATATGATGATGGGCTGGAAAGTGCCTGTAGTTGCGACTATTGAACAGGATCAAATTTGGGAAACGTATGCATTAGAAATGCTAGCCGGTATTTTAGATGGCGGGCAGAGTGCTCGTTTTACCCGTGAGTTGGTACGAGGGCAGGAAATAGCAGCGAGTGTTGGTGCTGGCTATGGTTTGTTTTCACGCTTAACAGATATGTTTTTAGTGGTAGGAACACCTGTTAAAGGCAAAAATGTACAAGACTTACAACAAGCCATTCAGGCTCAGGTTGCAATATTAAAAAATGAGTTAGTCAGTGAGCGAGAGTTGAAAAGAGTTAAAGCACAAGTGGTGGCAAATGCGGTATATGAACGAGATAGCGTGTTTTATCAGGCAATGCAAATTGGCATGTTGGAAACAATAGGTTTGGATTGGCGCTTGAGTGATACTTATGTGGCGAATGTACAAGCTGTCACGGCGGAACAAGTACAGGCGGTGGTGCGAAAATATTTTGTTGATAAGGCGTTAACGGTGGCTGAATTAATTCCAATGCCATTAGATTCTCATAAACAGCCAGCATCAGCAGGAGGTCGTCATGGTCACTAGAAGCATATTTTTGATACTGACACTTCTACTAACGTTGTCAGCACAAGCTTCACCTGATATTGAATATTGGAAGACTAGTAGTGGGGCGAGAGTTTATTATGTTTCGGCTCCTGAATTAGCAATGGTCGATATTACCGTAGTATTTGATGCGGGAGCAGCACGAGATAGCGAGCTTTCGGGTACAGCACTATTAACTAATGCTATGTTAAACGAGGGTGCTGGTGGGCTTAGTGCAGATCAACTTGCCGTAGCTTTTGATGATGTAGGTGCGCAATTTAGCACTTCGTCTGTACGGGATATGGCGCAATTGAGCATGAGAAGTCTGACCGATGAAACAATTCTTGAATCGACACTTCAGACCTTTGGCAAAATACTAACAGCCCCTGACTTTCCTCAAGCAGGATTTGATCGCCTTAAAAAACAAATGTTAATTGGCTTGCAAGCAGAAAAGCAATCGCCATCGGCAATAGCGTCACGTGCTTTTTACAAATATTTATTTCAAGATCACCCCTATGCCAATATGCCAGCAGGTGATGAACACGGAGTAGAACAATTAACGATTGAGTCATTAAAAACGTTTTATCAGCAATACTATGTGGCTGCGAATGCGGTTATTGTTTTGGTTGGAGATATCGACCAATCTCAGGCTAAAGCCATTGCCGAACAATTAGTATCGCCATTAGCCGTCGGTAACAAAGCGGAAAATTTACCCGCGGTGAAATCTTTAACCAAAGCTAAAGTTGACCTTATCGACTATCCTTCCTCACAAACGCATATTGCGATGGGCCAACCAGGTATAAATCGTGGCGATGCTGATTATTTTGCCTTATATGTTGGTAATCATATATTGGGCGGCAGCGGTTTGGTGTCGCAGCTTAGTAATGAAGTGAGAGAAAAGCGTGGTTTATCCTATAGTGTCTATAGTTATTTTAGGCCAATGCGTGAATTAGGACCGTATCAATTTGGTTTGCAAACACGTAATGATCAGGCAAAACAAGCATTAGATGTTATGCAACAAACATTAACCAACTTCATTAAAAATGGTCCAACGGAAGCAGAATTATTAGCGGCTAAACAGAATATTACCGGTGGTTTTGCATTACGCGTTGATAGCAATAGTAAGATTGCTGGCTATTTAACAATGATTGGGTTTTATGGTTTGCCCGTGGATTATTTAGATTCATTCAAAGACAAAGTGAATGCGATCACGATTGAACAAATAAAAGATGCATTTTCTCGCCGAGTCAATCCGGAGAAAATGGTGACGGTGTTGGTTGGTGGCAAAGCAGAATAAAGCCAAACAATCCGGTGTGGTTAGACTTATCGCAGGCAAGTGGCGAGGTAGAAAGTTAAACTTCCCTGATTGTGATGGCTTGAGACCAACGCCCGATAGAGTTCGCGAAACAATCTTTAATTGGTTGCAAAGCGATATGGGTGATGCTCAATGTTTAGATTTGTTTGCAGGAAGTGGTGCCTTAGGGTTCGAGGCGGCTTCTCGTGGTGCTGAAAGAGTGACTCTGATTGAATCAAATCCAGAAGCCACACTACAGTTACAGCTTAATAGTCGCATATTATCTGCAGTTAATTGCCGAGTGGAAAATACGACTGCCCAACAATTTCTGGCTGCCAATTCAATGCAATATGACATTGTCTTTATTGATCCGCCTTATCAAGCTGATTTCTTGCAAGAAGTTGCTAATCAGCTCGTTGAGACGAACGCCTTAAAAGATCGGGCGAAGATTTATCTTGAATGTTCGAGCAAGGAGGATTTACCTCGTTATCCTGATCATTGGCAATTAATTAAAGATAAAAAAGCGGGTGAAGTGCGATACTGTCTGTTTTTACATGATATGGGGGCGACTGGGTGACAACGACAGCAATTTATCCTGGGACATTTGATCCCATTACCAACGGTCATATTGACTTAGTAGCGCGCGCCAGCAAGATTTTTGATTG
>JAUXFA010000182.1 GCA_030620285.1 Piscirickettsiaceae bacterium | reverse complement strand
CCCGTGTCACCGGTAAAGGCACAAGTCCAACAGCCAACTTGCTGCGCGGTTTTAATGCCATTGATGACATTGCCACTATTGCCAGAAGTCGATAGGCCAATAGCAATATCACCTTGCTTTGCTAAGGCCTGAATTTGCCGATCAAAAATAGTATCAAAACTGTAATCATTGCCATGAGCGGTGATGATTGAAGTATCTGTTGTCAGCGCAATGGCGGCGAATGGAGCACGTTGTTTGTAATAACGCACCACAAATTCAGCAGCTAAATGTTGGGCATCAGAGGCACTGCCACCATTACCAAAAAACAATACTTTATTACCTGATTCTAAGCATTGGCTAATCTTTTCAACGAGCTTGAGGATCTGTGGTTCAAGTGCAAATAAGCCTTCAACCATAGATTGGTGACGAATAAGTGTAGATTTATATGACACTGCTTACCTCACATGCCTGCTAGGTGATAATATTAATCGCTATGATAGCCTATCTCACCTTAGTTTAGTCAGGAAATATACAGCGATGCATTTTGCTTTTGCCATAACGGAATATTTTCCATTTGGTGGTGCACAACGGGATTTTTTTGCCGTTGTGACTGCAATGGCAAAGCGGGGGCATAAAATTTCAATTATTACCGCCGGCTGGCAAGGTGAAAAAAGTCCGGATTGGACATTTTTTTTATTAACTCAAAAAAGACCAACTAATCATGGGCGACTGCAAGAGTTGTCTGATTACGTCATTACCTTAAAACAACAGCATCAGTTTGATGCGGTGGTAGGATTTACTCGTATGGCGGGTTTGGATATTTATTTTGCTGCTGACAATAGCTTTGTTGCAACGCGGCATAAAGGGCTAAAACGTTTACTTCCGCGATATCGAACTTATGCTAGTATCGAACGAGTATTATTTTCAAATAGCGATCTTAAAACGTTTTTCCTAACGGAAAAACAACGAAGCCAATATCAATCTTGTTTTCAGCTAAACTTAAATAATAGTGTGATTTTGCCAGTATGTGTCGATCAATCATTCCAATATACCGAACAAAAATGGCAATCGGCGAGGCAGTGGCGACAAACAGAATTAGCTGATCCGAATAAAATAGTTTTATTATTTGTGGCGGCTGATTTTAAAACAAAAGGTCTCGATAGAATTATTGATGCCATTGAGCAACTCGATGAAAATAAACAGGTCAAATTTAGCCTATGGATTGTAGGTGATGGCAAAGCTGAAAAATATAAATCAAGATTAGAACGGTTATCTCAAATAGACTATAAGTTTTGGGGCGGGCAGTCCGATTTGAATCAATTTTATTTAGCTGCAGACTATTTAATTCATCCCGCGCGAAAAGAAGCTGCAGGCATGGTGATAGCAGAAGCCTTAGCGGCACGGCTCCCAGTTTATATCACTGATATTTGTGGCTATGCTTTTTTAACAAGCGATGATGAATATTCAGTTATTTTGCGAGAACAAACTGTTACAGCAGAGCTTATTGAAGTATTGCAAACAATAGCGATGAAAGCGCTGATACCAGAACGCGGGGCCGGCAGTGCTCAGATATCTTATCAATCTCGATCTGAGTTTTGTGCTGATCAGATAGAAAGCTGGTGTGCATAATAATGGCTAATAATCAGCAATTATATATACGACCAGATTTAGCGGGGCAATGGACAGCCCCAACTATTTTTGATCAAGTTCAACAACAGCAAGGTGAAATATTTCGCAGTAAAGAAGGGAGGCGAACATTACAATTTGAGTTTGCTGGCAAACCTTACTTTTTAAAACTACACCAAGGAATAGGCTGGAAAGAAGTCATTAAGAATATCGTGCAGTTTCGAGTGCCTATTATCGGTGCTAAAAATGAATGGAGGGCCATTCAATTCCTAGAACGGCATGGTCTTGACACCATGACAATCGCAGCCTATGGGAAGCAAGGCTGCAACCCCGCAAAGCAATTGTCTTTTTTAATTACGGATGAATTAGTTAATACGATGAACCTAGAATATTTAGGTGAACAGTGGCGACAATCTGCTCCTAGCTATAAAACAAAAGCTAAACTAATCGATAAATTGGCACTAATTGCGCATAAAATGCATGAAAATGGCATGAATCACCGTGATTTTTATCTATGTCATTTTTTATTAGATCACTCTTTTGAGACGACAAATACAATTACGGATGACACGAGATTATTCCTAATTGATCTTCACCGGGCTCAAATTCGTCGTAAAGTACCAGAACGATGGTTGGTGAAAGATATTGGCAGCCTGTATTTTTCAGCTTTAGATGTTGCACTCACGCAACGTGATCTCTTTAGGTTTATGAAGGCTTACTCTGGCTTATCATTACGGAAACTGCTTACCGAGCAGAGTGGGCTTTGGGTTAAAATTCAACAACGTGCTTACAAACTACGAGATAAGTAGATAAATGACTGTAAAGAGCACACAACTGGAACAGTTTCTTCAAGGGAAAGAGAGGCTATCCGTACCCTTCAATTTAACGATCAATGGCAATATCTATGCTTGCACAGAAGTATTGCGTTTATTGCCCGGAAAACGTCTTGTTGTTAAAGCCCAGAATAATCATCAGCAATTGGTGATTAAAATATTTGCCGTAGCTAAAAAAGGCAAACGGGAACTGGCAAGAGAGTTACGTGGTTACCAATTGGCTATACACTCGGGAGTCAATGTGCCCGAGTTGGTGTTCACAGTCGATGACTTAGCAGGATGTTGTGCGGTTGCCTATCACTATATAGACAATGCCAAACCATTTGCAAGCGAAAAGAAAGCACTGGAAAAGCATGTCGATAGTTTGTTGAGTTTGGTTGCGACGTTACATAATTATGGGATTTATCAGGCTGATTTCCATCTGGAAAATATACTCATCTCGGATGAGGGTTTGTCTCTAATCGATCTCGCTTCAATAGAAGTAGAAAACTCCAATGAGCCGCTATCCAAGCAGAAAAGTTTAGCTAATTTAGCCATGCTGCTCGTGCAGTTTCAACCCAAACAGCAGCAATTAATAGTTGATCATTTAGAGCAGTATTATCAATTGCGGAACTGGCCGTTTGATAGTGCAGAGCAAGATAAATGTAATGCCCATATAGATAAGGCATGGCAAAAACGTAAAACAATTTATCTTAATAAACTATTTCGACATTGCACCATGACGGCATATCACAAGACTTTTTCTCAACAATATGGCTTTCGCCGATCGTTTTATGAGCTGGTCGGTGGTGCCTTTATCAAAGATATTGATGATTTAGTATCGAACGGACAAATACTTAAAGCCGGCAATTCTTCCACTGTCGCACATGTCAGTTATGCGGGTCTTGAATTAGTAATAAAAAGATACAATATTAAAAATTTTTGGCATTTTCTTAGCCGCTGTTATCGACCAAGTCGGGCAGCCATCTCATGGCGAAATGGTAATTTATTGCAATTATTAGGTGTGGCCACTCCTAAGCCATTAGGATTTATTGAGAATCGATTTGGGCTGTTCAGAAAAACAGCCTATTTGATCTGTGAGCGAAGTAGTGGTCAAGAATTGTCAACGGTATTTAAGAACCGTGCTCCTTCGGAGAATGACATATTGGGGATCAGCAGTATTTTTGAGATTTTTAAAAAATATCAGCTAACTCATGGTGATATGAAAGCGACCAATTTATTATTAACTAAAGATGGCGAGGTTGAGCTACTTGATTTGGATGCAATGCAAGAGCACTCAAATTATCGATGTTTTTCTCGTCAATTTACTAAAGACAAACACCGCTTTATTAAAAACTGGCAAGATACAAAAATTAAAGATTTATTTGAGATGTTATTTTTTGATAACGAGAAGAAGTAGATTGCTTTTAAACAATGGGCTAAGAGGCTTAAATTTTCCCGTGTGAATAAAACAGGATGAATGCTTTAATAATAAGCTGTAAAATTTAT
>JAUXFA010000112.1 GCA_030620285.1 Piscirickettsiaceae bacterium | reverse complement strand
TTGAGAAATATTTACTAAAAAGAGCTCCTCCTCACAGTCAATATTGAAAAAATTAGGGATGATGAGTTTGGAAATAGCCTGCAGTATTAGCGGAAAATGTGGCTTTAGCACTAAAAATAGTGATTAATTCCATGAAAATGTAAGCATAAGGTTTTTTACGGCCTTTTTGTCTTAAATAATTATGGCGAAAAAATCTGCGAATATTATGGTCAAGTTGTAGTGGTATCGCTTCGATTGTTGAAATTAATCATGTTTTTCAATGAGAAAAGAGGGTTATTTCACAATTTTATTAAGAGTAGATATTGCGATAGTTGTGAATTGCGTTTACGCTTATGGCTGGAGTATGGTTAATCATATAACCTAAATTTTGCTTTTCGATTGAGGATCTGTCGATGATACGTCGTTTTTATATCAGTTTATTGTTTGTATTATTGAGCGTGCCAGTGATGGCTGCCGAGGTTGCTTTAAACCCTAACCATCCACAACAGCATGTGGTTGTTAGAGGTGATACCTTGTGGGATATTTCGGGGATGTTCTTGCAGTTCCCATGGCATTGGCCTGATATTTGGCATGTAAACCCGCAAATTGAAAACCCACATTTAATTTACCCGGGTGATCTTATTTCGTTGGTTTATCGAGATGGCCGGCCCGTATTGGAGCTTACTCGAGGTTCAGCAGCGTATAAAATGTCGCCAGAAGTGCGTGAAATTACGTTAGAAAGTGCTATCCCGACAATTCCATTGGATGCCATTCTGCCATTTTTAAGTAAACCTCGCGTGGTTGGCGAAGAGGTCTTAGTATCCGCACCTTATATTGTTGCGAGCTCTGATGAGCGTTTAATTTCTGGCGCTGGTGACAAGGTTTATGCTCGTGGCGTTGATGAGGAGCAAGGTAAGCATTACAGTATCTTCCGTGGAGGGGCTGTTTATACCGATCCTGTGACGGATGAAATATTAGGTTATGAGGCAATTTATACTGCCGATGCCTGGATTTCAGCAATGGGCGATCCAGCAACGGTTGATCTGCGTCAGACGACTCGTGAAGTACTGATTGGCGATCGTTTGCTTCCGGTTGTCGAAGACGACTATGCGATGAATTTTATCCCTCGCGCGCCGGAAGAGCAATTAGATGGTTATATTATTTCGGTATTTGATGGTGTGTCACAGGTGGGACAGTATCAAATAGTTGTGCTTAATAAAGGTGGCCGTGACAAGTTAGAAGTAGGCCATGTTCTATCGGTGTACCAAGCAGGTAAAACGGTAATCGACCCTGTTCTTTCAGGCCGAGAAGATGAAGATTATTTTAACCTTCATAATAAAGGTAAAGATCGTGATGCCAGCGTTATCCTGCCGGATGAGTATGCTGGTGTAGCAATGATCTTCAAGGTTTTTGAGAAAGTGAGCTATGGCATCGTCATGAAAGCGAATCGCGCGATTCATGTTGGCGATAAGGTCAGCACACCAGAATAAAAAGGATGTTGTTCTGAATAGATTTTCAGACAAACAGAAAATATTAGCAAGTTGGCTGGCCCTGCACCGGATATCCGGTGTGGGGCCTGTTACTTTTGCGCGATTGTTAGGTCAGTTTGGCAGTCCGTTAGCTTTATTTAGTAATCCAAAAACAGTGCAGGGTGTTTCAGAGCAGATTCGATCTGCTTTATTGGATCCAGATTGGGATAAAGCAGAACAAGACTTTTCGTGGTTTGATGAGCCTGATAGACATATTGTTACGCTGCATGATCCTCGTTATCCTGAGCTATTAAAGCAGATTGCCGATCCCCCCAGCATGTTGTTTGTACAAGGTGATGCGGATTTATTATCCAGTTGGCAAATTGCGATTGTGGGTAGTCGAAATCCATCTGCCTCGGGTCGAGATTCATCTTATGCTTTTGCCCGATATTTGGCGCAAGGAGGCATAACAATTAGCAGCGGATTAGCGATGGGCATTGATGCGGCCGCTCATCAAGGCGCTTTATCATCGCAAGGAAAAACGATTGCTGTGGTTGGCACGGGCTTAGATCGGGTATATCCCGCCAAACATAGATCGTTAGCACATGAGATTGCCAAGAGTGGCGCTATTGTTTCTGAGTTTGCATTGGGGACAGCACCACATGCAGAAAATTTTCCTAGGCGAAACCGAATTATTAGTGGTTTGTCATTAGGAGCGTTGGTGGTGGAGGCTGCCATCCGTAGTGGTTCGCTGATTACGGCGAGAATGGCATTAGAACAAGGCCGAGAGGTTTTTGCTATCCCGGGTTCAATACATAATCCTTTGGCGAGGGGATGTCACCAGCTGATTCGAGAAGGGGCCAAACTGGTAGAAACAGCAGCCGATATTATTGAAGAACTAGGTGCTTTAGCGGGTGTGGAAAAGGCAAATGAAGGCATTTCCGCATCAGTAGAACAGGCTAAAAATGAGCCAGATGGTGATTATCAGATTTTATTTGATAGTCTAGGCTATGACCCCATTGGAATAGATAATTTGATTGACCGATGCGGATTGACGGCAGAGGCGGTTTCCTCCATGCTGTTATTGTTAGAGCTAAAAGGTCAGGTTGAATCCTTGCCTGGTGGTCGTTATGTTCGAATTGGAAATTAAAAGCCATTAGAGGAATCCAATGAAAGAAAATGTATTTGATGTGTTGTTGTATTTGTTTGAAAACTACATTGATACAGATGAGGCCAGCCAGCCAGATAAAGATGCTTTGGAAACGGAGCTTGAACGAGTCGGTTTCCCAGAATTAGAGATAAATAAAGCATTTGAATGGCTCGACAGCATGACCGTGGTTGCCGAAGATCGATCCGCAGAAAATGAGAGCTCACCCGTTGGTGCGATGCGCTTTTATACGGAGCAAGAAATGGATCGTCTGGGGGTTGACTGCCGGGGATATTTGTTATTTTTAGAGCAAGTAGGTGTGCTTGATGCAGATACCCGAGAAATAGTGATTGAGCGAGTATTTGCCTTAGATGAGCACGAGATTGATTTGGAGCAAATGAAATGGATTGTGCTGATGGTATTGTTTTATCAGCCTGGTCGCGAAGTGGCCTATGCATGGATGGAAGATTTAGTTTTTGAAGATATGGAAGCCGTTATTCATTAAATGTTTAGCCAGTACAACACAATAATCTGCCCGCACTATGTGGGCAGTTCTGTTTAAGTCGGTTCGTTTTTGGTAAAGGGTATATGGGAAAAAAATTAGTTATTGTAGAATCGCCTGCTAAGGCAAAGACGATTAAAAAATATCTTGGTAAAGATGTTGATGTCTTGGCATCTTATGGTCATGTCCGCGATTTATTGCCTAAAGAAGGTGCTGTAGATACGGCAAATGATTTTGCGATGAAGTATCAGGTAATTGATCGAAATAGCAAACATGTTGATGCGATAGCCAAAGCAATGAAGAAAGCCGACACGTTATACCTGGCAACAGATCCGGATCGTGAGGGAGAGGCAATTTCATGGCATTTATATGAGCTATTAAAAAAACGCGGCACCCTGAAAAATAAAGAAACGCATCGAGTGGTCTTTCATGAGATCACGAAACAAGCGGTCAATGATGCAGTTGCTAATCCTCGTGAACTATCGATGGATATGGTGAATGCACAGCAAGCACGACGAGCATTAGATTATTTAGTTGGCTTTACCTTATCGCCACTATTGTGGAAGAAAGTACGCCGAGGATTGTCGGCAGGCCGAGTTCAAAGTCCGGCATTAAGAATGATCGTTGAGCGTGAGTTAGAGATTGAGGCTTTTATTCCACAAGAATATTGGACTATTGAGGCTGATGCAGTAGCGCAAAAACAGAAATTTGAAGCAAAGCTAACCCATTTTCAAGGCGAAAAACTGTCGCAATTCACGGTTAATAATGCGGATCACTCTAGCGATGTTGTTAAAACATTAAATGATGCTGCGGAAGGTAAACTGCTGGTCACCAAGGTTGATAAAAAACAACGCAAACGTAATCCTGCGGCACCTTTTACCACCTCAACTTTACAGCAAGAAGCATCACGGAAATTGGGTTTTGGTGCGCAGCGAACAATGAGTGTCGCTCAACAGCTCTATGAAGGTGCTGATACCGGTGAGGGTGCGGTAGGTTTGATTACCTATATGCGTACCGACTCGGTCACGCTAGCGTCAGAAGCGATTGAAGAAATTCGCGGCTTTATTGCCGAGAAATATGGTGCTACTTCGGTGCCTTCTAAGCCGCAAGTTTATAAAACGAAGTCCAAAAATGCTCAAGAAGCACATGAGGCGGTTCGAACTACGTCTATTTTACGGACACCAGAGTCCTTAAAATCTTATTTGTCAGCAGATCAATTAAAACTTTATACCTTAATTTGGCAGCGAACCATTGCTAGCCAAATGGTCCATGCAACCATGAATACTGTTGCGGTTGACTTGGGGTGTGGTGTCGGAAATACATTCCGAGCCAATGGCTCTACTGTTGTTAACCCAGGCTTTATGAGTGTTTATCTTGAAGGTAAAGATGATTCTACTAAATCAGATAAAGATGAGCGACTGCTACCGATAATGGAGGTCGGTGATGTTGTTGAGTTAATGGCTATTCGACCAGAACAACACTTTACCGAGCCACCACCACGATTTAGTGAAGCAAGCTTGGTGAGATCGTTGGAAGAACATGATATTGGTCGACCATCAACCTATGCTAGTATTATTTCGACTTTATTGCAGCGCGAATATGTTGAACTGGAGAAAAAGCGTTTTCACCCTACGGATGTGGGCCGAGTTGTGGGTAAATTTTTGGCACAACATTTCACTAAATATGTTGATTATGACTTTACGGCCAAACTTGAAGATGAGTTAGATGCGGTTGCGCGAGGTGAAGAAGAGTGGGTTCCGCTGCTGCGTAATTTCTGGGGTCCTTTTAAGGAACAGGTTGAAACTAAAGATAAAGAAGTACAGCGTAGTGACGTTACCCAAGAACTATTAGATGAAGACTGCCCTAAATGTGGTAAAAAATTATCGAGCCGACTAGGTCGAAGTGGTCGGTTTATTGGTTGTACGGCTTATCCAGAATGTGATTACACGCGGAATATTGATGGTGAAGAGACCACTGCCAGTGAGCCGGAAGTTGTGGCGGATAGGAAGTGTCCAAAATGTGAGTCAGATTTATGGATTCGTACTGGGAAATACGGTAAATTTATTGGCTGTAGCAGCTATCCAAAATGTAAACATATTGAGTCTTTGGAGCAGCCTACAAATACTGGTGTGGCATGTCCGCAATGTAATAATGGCGAAATACTGACCCGCAAATCGCGGCGC
>JAUXFA010000228.1 GCA_030620285.1 Piscirickettsiaceae bacterium | reverse complement strand
GGGAGGGGAGAATCAACAAGTTTGACTATTCAGCTAAGATTCGAAATCTCAAGCATCGAATGGAAACTGATCTAATTGATTTAAAAATGCTTTATAAAAGAGGTGGTATCAATAAATACGACTATAAACTGCGAGTAAAACAAATTAAGTTCCGTTATACCGGGTAAGCCTCAAGAAAGGTGGGTCAAATAAATAGATAATAAAATCAGTATGATAGGGAGTGGTAAATTTCAATAATTATAGTTAATTTCTAACAAACTTGAAAACTGAAATTATCAACTCATTGATTTTGTTGGTGATTAACCTGTTGTGACAATTTTAACCCGATTGCCTAGATATTATATGCTCCTAACATTGTTAAAACGGAATAGTTGTGGCATGATCGACTCTGAATGTTTTACATATAACCCGTTTATTTATAGCCATGACTGAAACAGTTCCTGCAAGCGGCGAACCTGAGCAAAAAAATAATAGACTTTTACTCATCATTGGCGCAATTATACTTGCTGTAGTGCTCTCTGTTGGTATTACACTTTGGGTAGTTAACCACTATTTTTTTCCGAAAAATTTCGAACCTGTTGTATTAAGTCAAAAAGAAAATCAACGGCTTGATAACAAACTCAACCAGTTTAGTTGGCTCAATAATGCTAATGCCGAGAGCTCTGTCAATAAAGATGAAAATCTGGAACCGGAAAAGTACTCTGAACAAGGTGCAAAAAGGGAAATAAACTTAAGCGAGCGTGAACTTAACGCATTGCTAGCGAAAAATACTGACATGGCCGATAAATTAGTGATTGATTTATCTGACAACCTGGCCAGTGGCAAACTTCTTTTGCCTATGGATCAAGACGTTCCCATAGTTGGTGGAAAAACGCTCAAAATTTCTGCGGGGATGGAGCTTGCATTTGCCAATGAAAGACCCATTATTAAACTGAAAGGTGTCAGTGTTATGGGTGTTCCTATTCCCAATGCATGGCTAGGTGGTCTGAAAAATGTAGATCTTATTAATGAATTTGGTCAGGATGAGGGCTTTTGGAAAGCCTTTGGTGATGGTATCAAAGAAATTCATGTTGCAGAAGGCAATTTAATTATAAAACTGAAAGAATAACTCCGTCAACATCGGGGTAGCTATCAAACCAGCTGTGAATAATACAGCTTATAACAACAAAGTGGAGGACACTATGAGTACTAAAAATGATTTTTTAGCAAAAGTTCAAGAAACTATAGACGCACAACAAACAAAGCTTGAACAGTTGAAAGAGACCGCAATGGATGAGACTAACGAAGCCATTGACGATGTTCGTGAAGCCATAAGCAGCTTAGAACCAAAGTTGGAACAAGCAAAAACCAAAGCATTGGAAATAGCAGATGCTGCCGATGATAAATGGGATGATCTGAAAGATTCTGTTGAAGCCGGATGGGATGAGCTGGGTGATGAACTGGAAAAAGGCTGGGACAATCTCACCGACTCGGTTAAAAATATGTTCTCTTAAAATTATTATCTAAGGCAGGCTTAACAGTATCAACGCCTGCCTTTAGATATGCTCTAGTTCATCAGAAATGGCTCTTGAGTATCTAGGGCAATCAATTTAGCTATTTCACATCGCAGGCGATTATTGTTAATGGGCGGCTAGCCTAGAGCCGTGGAAAAGTGCTGGGTATTCCATCATTCGCCATCAGCAAAATATCGAATAATACTCCACTTCCTAAGGAAAATATTTATCTATGTTAGAGTTGCCACAGCCGTATTTCAAATTAGGATCGATTTGTGACCAATAACGATATCTTACGCCGTATCCGCTATACCTTCGACTTTAATGATTTTAAAATGGTGGAAATATTTGGTTTGGCAGATTGCCAGGTCACACGGGAACAAGTCATCCATTGGTTAAAAAAAGAAGAAGATCCAGAGTATCAGAACTGTAGTGATATGCAGCTCGCAATTTTTCTCAATGGGTTTATTAACGATAAGCGAGGTAAAAAAGAGGGCAAACAGCCTAAGCCTGAGCAGCGCTTAACTAATAATATTATTTTCAGAAAATTAAAAATTGCGTTAAATTTACAGGCCGAAGATGTCTTGGATATTCTGAGGTCGGCAGATTCACACATCAGCAAACATGAACTAAGCGCTTTTTTTCGTAAGCCAGAACATAAACACTACCGTGAATGTAAAGATCAAATCTTGCGGAATTTTCTTAGCGGAATACAGCTTAAATATCGTGCTCCTATTTGATTGAAATAAATATTTTAATCAGACTTTATATATCACCGATACAGGAATTATTTTGAGTCAAACTGACTTTTCATCACTTGAGCTACACCCAGATTTACTAAACAATTTATCTTCTCTGGGTTATCAGACAATGACACCGATACAGGCTCAGAGCCTACCAGATATCTTGGCGGGTAGAGATGTTATTGGTCAGGGGAAAAGTGGCTCGGGGAAAACAGCTGCATTTGCTCTAGGTCTTCTGGAAAAACTTGATACTAAGTATTTTCGTGCGCAATCCTTGGTATTGTGTCCTACTCGCGAGCTTTCCAATCAAGTAGCTACAGAGATTCGTCGTATAGCTCGAAATATTGGTAATATTAAAGTATTAACCTTATGCGGAGGAACACCGTTACGTCCTCAAGCGGACTCATTGGAAAGCGGTGTGCACATAGTCGTTGGAACACCGGGGCGTATAGAAGACCACTTAAAAAAAGGCACGCTGAGCCTGGGTACTTTGACGACATTAGTATTAGATGAAGCAGATCGTATGCTTGAGATGGGCTTCCAACCCGTACTAGATTTCATTATTGATCAAGTACCTAAGAAGCGCCAAACGCTGTTATTCAGTGCGACTTATCCCGAGGAAATACAATCCATCGCTCGCCGAATTATGACCAAACCGGTAATGGCAAAAGTGCAATCGATGCATGATGACACCAGTATCCAGCAGCATTTTTATAAGATTGAAGGTGATAAACAACGCTTGATGGCCGTGCGTTTACTACTTCAACACTATCGCCCTGAATCAACCGTAGTATTTTGCAATACCAAGCAAGACACTAGAGATGTGGCTACCGAGCTAAAGAACCATGGTTTCAGTGTGCTGGCTTTACATGGTGATCTTGAGCAACGAGATCGAGATCAAACACTAGTGCGATTTGCTAATAAAAGTGCCTCTGTTCTGGTTGCCACTGATGTTGCTGCTCGTGGTTTGGATATTGATGCACTGGATGCAGTAATTAACTATCACGTTGCACATGATTCTGAAGTTTATGTTCACCGAATAGGACGCACTGGCAGGGCCGGT
>JAUXFA010000222.1 GCA_030620285.1 Piscirickettsiaceae bacterium | reverse complement strand
TGTAAGAGACCCTTGTCTTCCTAAGACCGCTTGGCCTCCGACTTGCCCCCACTATCTTCTGCGCTTGCAATTGAGTTTCAAACTCTGCAAAAACACAGGCTCCTGTTCCAGTCATTCTTGATTGAGAATATTGTCCTAACCAATCAAGTGCATCTGCAACTAGCGGATAGTGTTTCCGCACAACCTCTTCACAGATATTGCCACCATCCCCCGAAAGGAAGCGCGATATTGTGATAGGTTCACAATTTCGTGTCAATTCCGGGTCTGAAAATATTTCAGATGTCGACACATGACAATCCGGCACAATGACGACATACCAAGGCTCAGCGGGGATAATGGGTGTTAGTTTCTCACCCACACCTTCAGCCCATGCGGCATGTCCATAAATAAAAACAGGAATATCTGCGCCTAATGTTAGGCCCAGCTGTGCTAATTCTTGAGTTGATAACTGGCAATTCCATAGCCTATTTAAGGCAACCAAGGTCGTGGCTGCATTTGAACTACCGCCTCCTAAACCACCGCCCATTGGTAACTTTTTCTCCAAGGTGATTTTTGCACCTTGCTTCACATCGACATGCTGTTGCAATAATCTAGCAGCGCGAACAATCAAATTATCGTCATTATCAACACTTGCAATAGGAGTCAGTAATTGAATAGTCGATTGCGGTGTTATTTCAAATTGTAAATTATCGCAATAATCCAAAAACTGAAATGCAGTTTGTAATTCATGATAACCATCACGACGTTGGCCAGTAATATGTAAAAAGAGATTTATTTTTGCCGGCGCAGGCCATTTTTTCACTTAGCTAAACCCCACTTTGAAGCTTGTTCTGATGTGGTTAATTTCCAGCGCGAAATAACAAGACGTAAACTCTGATCGGCATGCTTGATAAAGATTTTTGACGGCATGGAGTACTGCTTAAAAGGAATATAACGCTTAAACTCAATATGCCAACCCTGTTGTATTAAATGCGTTATTCTGCCTTCATCATCATATTCAATTGATTCAAAATCTGCCTGAGCATAAGGTATACCTCGCACCCAATCTCGTAAAGCATTGACGGGAAGATGAACATCCAATACCTCGGTAATTAATGCATCAGGTGTTGTCGATGATGCTTGTTGGCCATCTGCCATCGTCAGAGTGACTTGTTGTTCATCACCAATAAGCGTGACGCCTCCTTGAGCAAATGGTCCTTGTATTTTTATCTGATATAAGCCGTTATATTGCTGCCAAACTAAGCCTGCATTCCAACCTTCCCGCCCTTGAACAATGGCTGTCCTTGCTCGAATTTCCCACGCTTTCAATTGCACCAATTCAGGATGGCGTTGTTGCCAAAATATATCCACCGAACTGATACCCTGGGGTTTCTGTTGCCAGATTGGCACACAGGCTGTTGCCAACAAACTTATCGTTATAACAAGTATTCTATAGGGCAACATTACTGGCCAAATCGATTCATCGTTTCATTCAGCAGCGCATTATCTGCATCTTGAGAAAATCCTTGTTGCCAAACTTTTTTAGCCTCTTCTTGCTTGCCTTGTTGCCACAATACTTCACCTAAATGTGCAACAAATTCAGCATCATCTTGCAAATCCACAGCCCGTTTTAGATGGCGCACTGCCTCATCTAAATTGCCCAACCGATAGTGTACCCATCCCAAACTATCCAAATAATAAGGGTCATCAGGCATTAGTACCACGGCTCTTTGAATAAGCCCCAATGCTTCCTGATGACGATCTGTTCTATCGGCTAAGGTATAACCGAGTGCATTAAGGGCCGAAGCATTATTAGGATCCAGTGCTAAAATTTTAGTCAAATCCTCTTCCAATACACTTAAACGGTGTAATGGTTCTGCTGACATCGCTCGTCCATATAATAATTCAATATGATTAGGCTGCTGTAAGAGGGCTTCACTATACAAATCAAATGCTGCTTGATGTTCTTTGCGCTCTCTTAAAAAAGTCGCTTCAAATAAATAATATTGTACCGCTTGTTTAGGGTTTTCTTTACGTAACAATTTTAAGTGCAAACGTGCTTTTTCTAATTGACCATTATCGGCTAATAAATTGATATAACGGGTTTGTGCAGTCTGAAATCGCTGACTGGTAGTTGATACCGAAGCAAACCAAATTAAAGCCGCCTCAACATTATCGTTCATCTCTTCTGCAAGGCCCATAAAATATGCCGCCTGTTGACCATGATCACCCAACTGAACTAAACGACTAAAATATGTTTTTGCTAATGCGCCATCCTTATTCTCCAACGCTAACAAACCTAAGGCAAATAACACTTCTTCATTGTCAGGTCGTTCGGCATTAAGCTTTTCAAAAATAGCACTTGCTTCCGCAATCTTACGATTTTCACCCAATAATTTTGCATAGGAAAACTGTAAATCATCGCTAGCGGTTTCTTTTTCGGCAGCATTTTTCAACAGCGCTAAACCTTCATCGCCCCTACCCAACCGTTGCAGAATATCTGCTTTTAAAATCAGCGCATCTTCACGACCAGCTTGCTGTTTTACCACCGATTCAATCACAGGTAACGCATCATCATAATATTTAAAGAATGCCGCTAAACGTGCATAAGTAAACAAGGCTTCAACATCATTATCTTGATAAAGATGTAATTTTTGGATGATCGTTAACGCTTGATCCTGTGCAACTAACTCCGTCAGGTTATCGGCAACCCGCGCCAAATATTCCCGTGATTTATCAGGTGATAATTCCAAAGCCATATCAACGGCCTTGACCACAGCATCATGGTCACCTTTAATCATTAAAAATGGCGCTTGCATAATATAGACATCAGCATCCGTTGGATCCACTTCTATCCAACGTTCTATCGCACGAGAGATACGTTTCTGATCTCGGGTAAAATTAGCTATTTCTGTCCATCGTTCTGCTAATGCGGGAGAGTCCACCGTATTTGCAGCTTTATCATACAACTGCGCAGCCACTCCTATCTCACCGCGTTGACCGGCAATTTCAGCCATCAATACGTAATACACTAATTCCGGGGTCAGCGGTAAAGGCTCAACATCGACAGTCATTGGCTCATTAGAGTCCTGCTCAACAACATCGGGGTCGACAGATTCTGTCAGCGGGCCGGTGGTGGAGGCACATGCAACTAATAGCGATACTATTCCAAATAAAAAGCTACGTTGAATAAGCTGCCTCAACCTCTTCATTTGCACTAATGATGAATCCATAATAAAACGACCTAGCCGATTGATTTTGTTAGAATGACAATTGTTGTAAGCAAATTGACAACATATATGAATAATAGTTACAAAGTTTACCAGTATTTAACGACGATTTATCATTCAACAAACGACTAATTTAACCATGATTTTATACATTGCACTCAGTACATTCACCTTGTTTGTTGCAAACCATTGTCATAACACGCTCTCAT
>JAUXFA010000217.1 GCA_030620285.1 Piscirickettsiaceae bacterium | reverse complement strand
TACTAAGCGTATAAAAATATTTTTCTTCATCGTGTACTAAAAAGCCATTTTTTTTATAAAATGATAAAGCTTTAGAGTTAATTTTAAAAACCCGCGCTTTTAATTCTAAATCAGCATGTTCATCATGGTATTTTTTTAGAGCTAATTTACCAATGCCTAAAGAGCGTAGTTGTGCATCAATAATAAACATTACTATGTAATTTTCACTTTGTTGCTCCATTATTTGAATATAACCTGCCATTTTTCCATCGAGAGAAATTATTATATTTTTAGATGATGACCATCGATCTATAAAGTCCTTCTCCTGCCATGCTTGATCCCATCCCCATATTTTCTCAATATGGACATACATAGAGTCATAGTAGAGCTTGTAAAAGAAATCTTTGTCAGATTCTTCTGCATTTTTGAAAGTAATATTCATTCATTTATTCTAAACTGGCTATTAGATATTTCTTAGCTTTAATTCTTCAAGTATTCTAAATATAAAGCAGTTGCGCCAGCTACGGCAGCAGGTATCACTAAAAAGTTTACAAAAGGAATCATGGTTGCACCTAGTGTTGCTAAGCCAAAACCCAATGCAAGACTACGTTTTTGTTTTAACAATTTTCGTTGTTGTGGAAATTTAATTTGATGATTAGCCATTGGGTAATCGCTATATTCCAGTGCCAAAATCCAACTTGAAAAAGCGATCCATAGTATTGGAGCAATGATGTTAATAACGGGAATCCATGACAGAATAAAAAGAGGAATCATCCACACTAAGAAATAAGTGATCTTTCTAATTTCATTTAATAATAACCATGGTGCATCTTTTAGGATTTCTGACCATGAAAGTCCTGCTGGTGATTGTCCTGATAATTTGCGTTCAACAGCTTCAGCCAATACACCGTTAAAAGGTGCTGCAAGGAAATTGGCGATAATAGAAAAGCTAAAAAAGACTACCAGCATAAGTAAGCCAGTAAACAGTGGCCATAGAATCCACATGATCCAACCTAATAACCATTCGGGTAACCATGTTGGGATCATACTGTTAATCCATTGGTCGAATTTAGTCACCCCAAGCCATATTGCAAAACTAAACAAAAGCGTATTGATTGCCATTGGAATATAGGCAAACTTGCGAATGCCTTTTTGATGGATTAGACCAAAGCCTTTTAGCAGGTAACGTGCGCCTTTAAATAAATCTTGCATAACTAATTTGATATTCCTTAATTCGGAAATACATGCACTCCCGGTTGTTCGTGATTAATATCCGTTCGTTCTAAGCCTGTCGAAGGAGCTGAATTATTTGTATATCTTGCATTCACGTATCCAGTCCTTTTGCCAATAGTGCTGCACCATAGGCCGCTTCTGTCTGCTGAGGTGTTATAAAGGGTACTGATAAATGGCGTTGGCGTATAGCTTGCCAAACAGAATTCATCGCACCACCGCCAACGGTTCGAATAGCGTTTAATGGTGTCGCCCCCGCTTGTTCAAGACATTGGTAAGCCTGTTGTTCTATTTTGGCGATGCCATTTAATATGCCATATAAAAAATCAGCATCACTGTCTGGCCGGGGTGTTAGTTTAGGCTTGAGTTCTGGATCATTAATCGGAAAACGTTCACCCATTGATAGTAGTGGATAATAATCAAGAGGCTTATTATCAAGTGGAATCTGCTTGCTTAATATTTGTAATTGAGCACTATTAAAGTAATGTTTAAGTACTGCACCGCCGGTATTGGATGCACCACCAACTAGCCATTTATTACCTAGACGATGACTATAAACACCTTGTTCTGGAACGAATATAGGGGTATCACTAATAAGTTTTACCACCAAAGTTGAACCTAATGAAGTGACAGCATCACCTGATTTATTAGCACCGGTGGCAAGTAATGCTGCAATGCTGTCGGTAGTTCCGGCAACAATGTCGGGGGGCATATCCAACTTGAATTGACGACATAATTTGTCAGATAGCTGGCCGATAACGTTACCCGGAGTGATGACTTTTGGTAATAGTTGTTTATTCAATGCTTCATCAATCCACGGTGGCCAGCATTGTTTAACAGGATCATAACCCGTCTTAAGTGCATTATTTTGATCAGTAATGCCTAATGGCGTCCCCAAATTGAAGTTAATCCAGTCAGCTTGATGCATTAATATGCCATTTTCGGGCAGGTCATTGTGTTGCTGCGCGTAAAGTAGTTTTGCTAAACCACTACTAGCACCATGTGCACCAGACTCTGCCGGTGCGATACTGGCAATTTGTTTGCTTTGTTCCACTGCACGACTGTCGTTATACATAAGCAATGGTGTGAGAGGCCGCCCATTATTATCGGTAACTAATATTGAGCCTGATGTGGCAGCAACGGCGATAGCTTCAATGGTATAGCCATGACATTGACGAATAAGCCCAGATAAAACTTGTTCAACAACTTGCCAATGATACTCAGGATCTTGTTCTGAATAAGGCGGAGTATGGGGGCTGGATATTAGTGCTTGTTGGCGACTGGCAATAATGTTGTTTTGACCATCAATAGCTGTTGCTCGACAGCCTGAGGTGCCGAGGTCAATCCCAATATAAGCTTTATTTTCCACAATCTAAAATATGATAAGTACAACGGTTCATCGTGTTTAGATTATTCCTTAGAACAAGGCTTTTTCGCACGGAAAATGTGAGAATATTGAAATATGTGACCATTTGAGTACGAAATTAACGTAGTTATTAAGGCAAAAGATGAATGCGATGTATTGTTGTTAAGGTAGTTGGACGGGCGTAGGTGCAACCCAGCCTTCTTTTCTATGTTCTGCGACAACGTTGGTATAAACGCCACCACGAACATTAAAAATACCGGTAACGCGCATAAAACGAGGCTCCGTCGCAGCGACTAGATCATCTAATATTTGATTGGTGACTTTTTCATGAAAGGCACCTTCATCGCGATATGACCAGATATAGAGTTTATAAGACTTTAACTCCACACACTTTAGGTCAGGCACGTAGTCAATTTGAATAGTGGCAAAGTCGGGTTGTCCTGTTTTTGGGCATAAACAGGTAAATTCAGGTGTTTCAATGTGGATGGTATAATCACGTTCTGGAATTGCGTTGTCGAAAGTTTCCAGTTCTTTGCTAGGTTTGGTGGACATGAAATATCTCAATATAATAAGAAAATACGACCATTATCCCTTAGTTGGTGGATTTAGAAACCTTTGATTTGTTCTGAGAATGCTGATTGTAAGATAAAATGCGTACTAGGTGGATATTGTGCAGGCAAGCTGCTAGTTAACCAATGAAACAGAGGTTTCACTATTAAGTGTTAGGGATAGTCATTACCAGTGTTATTCTTTTGGCGACCTTTGTTGGTGTAGCTTACTATGCACTGCTGAGTAGCAAACAACGTAGAAAAGACGCGTTAAATGAGTTTGATCAGCGTATGAGTGTCGAAGTGGATGAAGCATTTACGGCCATTTTTGAGGATGAAATGGAAC
>JAUXFA010000180.1 GCA_030620285.1 Piscirickettsiaceae bacterium | reverse complement strand
TACCATCAGCTCCAAGCTGAATTGCATCTGTCGTTGGTAAGGCAATATTGAAATCAGTTAAAGCAAGTTTTGCAAAACCACTAGTGTAGTTTTGGGTGATCACAGGGATGGTAGCTGCATTGTATGCCGTGACTTTTAATTGAGGCTTATTTTGATAAGTGAAAGTCTGGCCACTGTAGCTAAAGCCAGTGCAGGCATTGGCACCAAATGCACCATTGGACACGGTTGACACTTGAAAATGATCGGGGTAGAAACGACCAATAGCTGGACTGATAGCAGTAGATAGAAACTCACCAAAGTAGTTAGGTGGCGTTACACTGAAATTGAATACGCCTACTTCAGATACAGCTTGGTTAATGGTATGGCTGCCATTATCAGCTTTTGCGAAGTTAAAACTTACAATATCAAGTGCTCCACTACTGCCAGCAGGAGCTAACAAATTATGAGTATTGGCAATGCCAGCTAATTCAAAGTTTGGGGTGACTGGGTTGTCGGTAAAGTCGGTATCGGCATCACTGGTCCAACATGCAGCATTAACTTTAAGATTAAAAACTTCACCGGCTTTTTTGAATTTGCTGCAATTTTCATCAGCACTGACACAATCTGCATTAGCATCATTACTGTAAGTCGCTAGCATTACTGGCTTACTAACAAAAATATCATCACCGGCCAGAGTTAAGCCATTGGCGCCAGTATATTCAGCATTGAGTTGCAGTTGACCAGCATCATCATATTGCACTTTGAATTTTGCCTCACCATTGATATCAAAGATCAAATTTACTGGTGTACCTGGAGATGAATTTGAAATAGAAGTGCCGGCAATATTAACGGGTAGGGTGCCAGAGTTTGGAGCGATATAAGTTGACCAGAAATTGACAGATTGGGCTCCTGCTAATGCGCCAACACATTGCACCGAGTTATTGCTTATTTGAACTGCACGAATTATTACATCTGCTGATGGCTTGCAGGCAGTGAGTGTCGGTACGTCGAAAACAAATCCTGAATCGGAAAAATTTATTGAACATGTAGGGTCGTTAGCCGCACCAGCAAAACATTGCAATGGATTGGTTGGTGTAATAGTACTGGATAATACATCGAGTGTGACCCCCCCTGCTGTGACGTGTTCTAAGTTCAGGGTTGCAAGACCATTTTTAATCGTAACCGGATTTGTTAGCCAACCTGTCGCTGGTGTTAATGTAATGGTTATGTCACTAGTAAATAAAGCACTACAATCGGCAACAGCACAGGCTTTAATTGTGACTGAGGCTGGAGTACAGGTAAGTGCATTTGCACTATAACTCAATTCAAAATGATGAAAATTATTGATAAGTGGGCAAGTATGAGTTTGTGCCATGACTTGTTGAATGTGTGTTTGACTTAATGTGGCCTTAAATATTTGAACTTCATCAATTAAACCATCAAAAAAATACTGATTTGTGCCCACACGTTTACTAATATTTACAGGATCAGTATTGCCATTCAATATACTGCTAGCAAATACTGTAGTGGCTGCCACTACACCATCAACATATAAAGTAAGTGATGTTTCTGAATAGGTGAGTGCGACATGATGCCAAGCATTGGTTGACGGTAATGTGGCACTAATAGTGACACGCCCATTATTTGTTTCAGCTCTACCTTTCAGTAGATTGCCTTCAGCAAAGATTCCCATTTGGGCTCGACCGCTACCTCCACCATGGACTGATTTTGCCATGATTTGACGGGTTCCATTCCATTGGTTTGCATTGACCCAAGCTGTATACGTTAATGCAGTTGTACCATTGAGATCTGCACTGTGAGGAATTTCAATATAATCATCATTTCCATCAAATACGCCATAACCACAACTACCAGGATCACCTGAGATCGCAGAATTTATTTGTAATGTGCCTGCACCATTTAGCGCTGTACCATGATGTCCATTTACTGAGTCATCAATAACTTCATTAGCAATACCATTCCAGACTGATTCATCCATATGTAATCTTGCAATAGGCTTAAAGCAGGGTGATTCAGCTAGTCTGTTGACATCGATAGTGGCTTGAGTAATTTCACCGGTGTAAATTTTTAATTCATCCAACTGACCTCTAAAACGATAGCCATTCGTTCGCCACCAACCACCTAATCGTAAGTGAGGGTTAACGACAGCTCGGCTATTTATAATTGAGCCTCGACGATGAGTCAACGTTTGATCTACACCATCTATATAGAGTTTGTTATCGAAAACATTATTGTTGGTAAATACAGTAACAACATGGTGCCAGCCATTAGCAAGACCTGAAGATGCAATACCATAGATATCACCACCACCAGTATTAAAGCCAAAATGGCCTGAGGTAAACCAAAGATCATGAGTATGCCAACCTAGAGGCATGATTCCACCAGTACCATCCCAGAACATCCAGAAACTTAAGGATGTTTTTTCACCGGGAAGGGTCGATACAGGAAGAGTATTTATATCAATAGCACCGCCAGAAAACTGCCCAGCAGCACAGGTGTTGGGTTTATTACCGTTAGCTGGAGATAAAACTCTTGATACATTGCCACTGACAGTGCCATTAGCTGTTCCCACTAAATCAGTTAACGGTGTTGCCAAAGACCAATTATCGTTAAAGTCATAGTTAGCAATCAATAGTTCTGGTTGAGGTGCTGGATCAGCTGGACAAGCACCCGGAGTAACATAATTTAAGTCATTGTTAACTTCAGCTTGAGTGAGGGCGCCATTGTAGACATTGACTTCATCAATATAACCTGAAAAACGGTAGCCATTATTTGCCCACCATCCACCTAATCTTAGGTGTTGGTCAACAACAGCTCGGCTGTTTCTAATCGTACCTCGGCGATGTGTTAATGCTCGATCGACACCATCTATATAGAGTTTGTTTGCCAACACGTTATTGTTGGTAAATTCGGCAACAACATGATGCCAACCATTCGCGAGACCAGCAGATGCAATGCCATAGATGTCACCACCAGCAGTATTAAAACCAAAATGTCCACCATAAAACCAAAGATCATGGTAGCGCCAACCCAAAGGCATAATTGAATTGGTACCATCCCAATACATCCAAAAACTGATTGTTGTTTTATCGCCTGCTGTAGTCGATATGGGTAAGCCAGTTATATCAATAGCACCACCGCCGAATGTGGCGCTAGCACAGGTATTGGGATGGGCTGTGGCTGAACTTGTATGATTTCTGCTGATAGCACCACTGACAATACCGTTATGACCTCCAATACTGTCTGGTACAACTGTTGTTACTACCCAGTCGGTTTCATCAAAAGAATAACTGGCAATGGGGACTGCTGCAGATGCGATACTGTTTAATAGCAGTAAAAGTACTGAAATTACTGTTTGATTAATAAGTCTTTTAAGGCGCATGAACCACTACTTCCAATGTGCGTGAAACATAATTTGTACTGCCATAATTACCATGCTGACTAAGCGCATGCAATAAGAAAACATTACGAAATGTGCCGTCTTCCTCATAATTCCCTAAATTTGTACAAGTCAGAGTGGTGGTAAATCCGGCAATTGCTGAAAAGGAAGTCGGTGATGAGGCAGGGCAAATAGAGTTATTGATCACATAAAATGAGCCCCATTCAAGGCTGGCATTGGCTGCTTGATATGCTCTGGCTGTTTGTAGGGCTAGTAAACTGGTTTTATGTTGTACTCCAGCGATAGTTATTAAATATTGTCCTAACAGACTGACAATAATCAATACAAAAATCGCACCAATAAGAGTGATTCCGCGTTGCTTAATCATGGTTGATTATCCACATGAATCTGGTGCACAAGACGGATAGATTCTCCGCTTTCATCTGCCAGTGTCAGTTCAACCGTCACCAACCCCGAGCGAGTACTCGAGCCGGAGTTGTAATTGAATACACAGCCAGATAAATAATTGGCTTGAATTGCACCACCAGTTGCTGGTGGGAC
>JAUXFA010000234.1 GCA_030620285.1 Piscirickettsiaceae bacterium | reverse complement strand
GTGTAAACCCTAAATTCGAATCAATGTTTGCCATTGGTGTTGATGAGATGAGTTGGGATGATCTTGATGATTCCAACTATGAATGGCCAGCGGTAGCTGACGTTAAAGCCTATAGGCAGCAAGTTAAACAGATTATTAATGATTTGATTTTCAATGCACCACTGACATTACCAATAGACTGGAAAAGCCCTTGGTGGACTATTATCATGGGCATTGAGCATGAGCAAATTCATATTGAGACATCATCGGTTCTTATTCGCCAACAAGCACTGGAATTGGTGCAAACGCACCCTGCGTGGCGGCCATGGACTGAAACAAATAATGCCCCAAATAATAAATTGGTGACCATTCCAGCGGGCCAAGTTGCCTTAGGAAAAGATCATGATAATGCCATTTATGGTTGGGATAATGAATATGGCCAGCATCAGGCTGATATTGCTGAATTTCAGGCAAGCAAATACCTAGTAAGCAATCAGGAGTTTTTGGGGTTTGTTGAAGATGGTGGCTATCAGAATGATAGTTACTGGCAACAACAAGGTTTGCAATGGCGAAACTTTTCTAAAGCAGAATACCCAACATTTTGGCTCCGCTCAGGGCAAAATTGGCAGTGTCGCCTGATGACTGAAATTATTGATATGCCGTGGGATTGGCCGGTCGAGGTCAATTGTCATGAAGCAAAAGCATTTTGTAATTGGAAGGCCGAACAATTAAAACAATCAATACGATTACCGACAGAAGATGAATGGGTTCGGATTTATGATTTTTCTGGAGTGTCAGAGTTGCAGCAGGCACAACAAGCCAAAGCCAATATCCACCTTGATTATGCAGCGTCATCTTGTCCTGTGAATCATTTTCCACATGGTGAGTTATACGATGTAATCGGAAATGTGTGGCAATGGACTGAAACCGTTATTTATCCATTCGATGGCTTTAAGGTTCATCATCTATACGATGATTTCACTATGCCAACGTTTGATGGTCAACATCACTTGTTCAAAGGCGGTTCGTGGATATCAGCGGGTAATGAAAGTCGATATTCAGCGCGTTATGCATTTAGGCAACATTTTTTCCAACATGCAGGTTTTCGATATGTGCTTGCAGATGAACTTAAAGAACAAGCTATGTCGAATTACGAAAACGATAAAATGTTATCGGAATATGCTGAATTCCATTATGGCGATAGCTATTTTGATGTAGCCAATTTTCCACAAACATTAGCCCAGTTGGCGATTGAGGCAATGGGCGATAAATCAGCTAAAAAAGCATTGGATATAGGCTGCGCGGTGGGTCGCGCTAGTTTCGAGTTAGCCAAACATTTTGATCAGGTGACCGGAATAGATTTTTCTGCAAGATTGATAAATTTAGGTGTGCAATTAGCCGAACAAGGTGTGATCCGATATAGCATTGCCGATGAAGGAGAGTTACGACTTTATTGTGAACGTCATCTGAACGAATTAGGATTAGCAGGCAGTAGCCAAAAGGTTGAATTATTACAGGGTGATGCCTGTAATTTGAAGTCAATTTTTACCGGATATGATCTGGTATTAGCCGCGAACTTGATTGATCGCTTATACGATCCCGCGCTATTTTTATCATCAATACATCGGCGGATCAATCAGGGCGGATTGTTATTAATTGCATCGCCATATACTTGGCTGGAAGAGCATACCAAAAAAGAAAACTGGCTGGGAGGTATCAAAAAGGATGGTGAAAACGTCACCACACTAGAGGGTTTGAAGGCCATTTTAGAACCTTATTTCGAGTTAATGACGGCACCACAACAAGTGCCCTTTGTTATTCGAGAAACCAGTCGTAAATTTCAGCACACATTATCGGATGTCACTATTTGGGTGAAAAAGTGATGATTGACTTTGACCGAATCATCGATAGATCCGATTCATCAAGCCTAAAATATGATGCTCGGCAGGCTTATTTTGGCAGTAAAGATGTCACACCATTATGGGTGGCAGATATGGATTTTGCTGCGCCCGAAGCGGTTACTAATGCACTGGTTCATAGAGCTAATCATCCTATCTATGGTTATACATTATTTCCAGACAGCTTGTTCACAGCAATGCAAGATTGGTTTCAACATCGACACAACTGGTCGATTAATCGCAAGTCTATTTTAATGTGTCCGGGTGTTGTGCCTTCGATGCATGCTGCTATTGAAGCTTTATCAGAACCGGGTGATACGGTTATTGTGCAACCGCCAATTTATCCGCCTTTTTTTACTGCGGTAACTGAAACGGGGCGAAAATTAATTGAAAACCCACTTAAATTAGAACAAGGGCATTATAGTGTAGACCTTGAACAGCTTGAGCAATGTGCTGCATCGGGTGCCAAGTTATTGCTATTGTGCTCACCTCACAATCCTGTCGGTAGAGTTTGGCAACAACAAGAGCTGGAAGATATTTTAGATATCGCCCGCCGTTATCAATTAACGATTATTTCCGATGAAATACATGCCGATTTAATTTATCCGGGTTACCAACATATTCCTCTGGCAACATTAGCCGATGATATTGCCATTGTCACTGCTGTCGCGCCAAGCAAAACATTTAATATTCCAGGTTTAGGATTGTCATGCCTGATTGCGAATGATCGACAGCATTGGCAGGCGGTTAAACAAGTATTTGATAGTTGGCATATTAGCGCCACCAATCCTTTTAGTCTTACTGCTTTTGAAGCCGCCTATCGTGATGGTGAATCATGGTTGGATGAATTGATGGCATATCTCGATGAGACACGAAGACAAGTCACGGAATTCGTAGAGAAAAATTTGTCGACAATTAAAGTGATTGATTCACAAGGTACCTATTTGTTGTGGTTAGATTGTCGACAAATGAATTTAAGTGACGATGAACTTAGATTGTTCTTTATCAATAAAACTAAAGTTGGCATGAATCCTGGTATTAGCTTTGGTGAAGTAGGAAGCGGTTTTATGCGAATGAATATTGCCGCTCCTAGAAAACTAATATTAGACGCATTGCAACGTATTTCTCAAGCGTAAAATGATGGATGTCGATAACTCTGTAGCGTTTAAACCGATTGTGATTAAAGTTATTATTGCGGTTTCTTTATTATGGCTTATCAAGGGATTGGAAATAGCATTTAGCGTTGATGCAGGTGTCTATAGTGTTTATCCAAGAACCTTAGAAGGTTTAATTGGAATCGCTGTTGGCCCGATGCTTCATGCTTCATTTGAACACCTTGTCTCGAACACATTGGCATTATTTGTTTTGGCAACTGCATTATTTTATCAATAC
>JAUXFA010000023.1 GCA_030620285.1 Piscirickettsiaceae bacterium | reverse complement strand
GAACAAATTGTGACCGATTATATCGAGCGCCTCGTTAGCCACCCTAATGCCTTACAGGTTCTAGACTTCGCCGATGGCAAAGTACAATTAGTCGCGGTCAAAGCCTTCCATGGCGGTCCTTTAGTAGGCAACCCTCTACGCGAATTGCGCGACCACATCCCTAAAACAGATACCCGTGTAGCCGCTATTTTTAGAAATGGTAGCCCGATCATCCCTAAAGCCGAAACCGTTATCGAAGCAGATGACGAGGTGTTTTTTATCGCTGCCAGTAAAGACATTCTGTCAGTAATGGGCGAACTCCGCCGCCTTGATAAGCCCTACAAACGCATTATGCTTGCTGGTGGAGGCCTAATTGGCGCTAGGTTAGCAAAAGCCTTAGAAAAAAATTATCAATTAAAACTCATTGAGGCCAATCCTCAGCGTGCCGAATTTTTGTCTGAAGAACTTGAAAGCACCATTGTTTTACTGGGCGATGTCGCAAATGAAGAGTTATTGCAAGAAGAAGATATCGACAAAATTGACCTATTCTGTGCGCTCACCAATGACGATGAAGCCAATATCCTGTCAGCAATGCTTGCTAAGCGCTTGGGTGCCCGTAAAGTACTGTCCCTTATTAATCGTGCCGCCTATGTTGATTTAATTGAAAGCAGTAGTATTGATATTGCTCTCTCACCCCAGCAAGCGACCATTGGCAGTCTATTAGCCCATATTCGTCGAGGCGATATTGTGGCCGTTCACTCTCTACGCCGTGGTGCCGCCGAGGCCCTAGAAGCGATTGCCCATGGTGATAAAGACTCTTCTCTTGTGGTGGGCAGGCGTATCGATCAAATTGACTTACCTCCCGGTACCACAATTGGCGCAATTGTTCGCGGCGATGACGTCATTATCACTCATCATGACACGGTTATTGAAGCTGAAGATCACGTTATTTTATTCTTGATAAATAAACGCTATATCGCCGAAGTAGAACGCTTATTCCAGGTTGGTTTTAACTTTTTCTAACAAACAAAATAGCAATGGCAAATTCTCTTAAAAATCACTTTTTAATCGCCATGCCATCATTAAATGATTCTTTTTTTTATCATTCCGTTGTTTATTTATGTGATCATGATGATGAAGGTGCTGTCGGCTTAATCATCAATCGTCCTACCCAGATTATGCTGAATGAATTACTTGAACATATCAATATTGATAGTGACTCGGAACAAATTAAAACCACCCCTATCTTATTTGGCGGGCCCGTTCAAAAAAGCCAAGGCATGGTATTACATGATTCTATTGGCAAATGGGACAATAGTACCCAGCTTGCCGATAATATCTTCCTAACCACATCAACAGATATCTTGAAAGATATCAGCATCGACAACGGCCCCAAACATATGCTCATTGCCTTAGGTTATGCCGGCTGGACTGCTGGCCAGCTAGAACAAGAAATTGCTGACAATAGCTGGCTAACTGTCGCCGCCAGTGGTGATGTGTTATTTAACACGCCGAGCAAACAACGCTGGCAAGCTGCCGCCTCATTATTGGGCATCGATATAAACCTTTTATCTGACACCGTGGGCCATGCATGAAAAATGCGCGCACCCTTCTTGGATTTGATTTTGGCTTAAAAAATATCGGCGTTGCTGTTGGTCAAGAGCTTACTCAAACTGCCAACCCGCTAACCGTGATAAAAGCACGCGATGGCATCCCTAATTGGGATGAAATCAAAAAGCTCCTAGACCAATGGCAACCGCAATTATTAGTTGTCGGTTTGCCGCTAAACATGGATGATAGCGAACAAGAAATGACGGCAGCAGCCCGCAAGTTTGGCAATCGTTTAAATGGCCGCTTTCAGATTGCAGTTGAATGGCAGGATGAAAGGCTAAGTACTTATGAGGCATTAGAGCAGCTTGGCATTCGCAATAAGATGCAAGCTAATAACCGCGAAGATGTGGATCGCATCTCCGCACAACTTATTCTTCAATCATGGTTAAATCAACAATGACTACTCCATCTTCAAATGCTGATCTTCAAATTCTTTTACAGTCTATGGCTAATGATATTCGCCAACGACTTGCTGGCAAACAACCCTTATTAGTCGGTATTCATACCGGTGGTGTTTGGGTAGCACAAGAGCTCGCCAATATTCTTGGTGAAGAGTTTTTTGATGCTCCGCTTGGCACGCTCAATATAGCCTACTATCGTGATGACTTCACCCGCATTGGTATGCACCCCCAAGTGACGCCTTCTGACTTACCTTTTAGCGTTGATGATCGTCATCTATTATTGGTCGACGATGTATTACACAGTGGCCGTACCATTCGCGCAGCACTCAATGAAATTTTTGATTACGGCAGACCTGCCAGTGTGACCTTAGCAGCATTAATTGAACGTACCGGCCGTGAATTACCCATACAAGCTGATATAATTGGCCAATCAATCAATCTAAATAACGATCAGCATATTAAATTGACTAACGATGACGGCCTACAACTGGAACTCAATGAGATTTCTGAATGACCAATAATCAACTCACCGATTCTGGTCAATTACGTCATTTCCTCACCATCGAAGGCCTAAAACGTCCATTACTTACCGAAATAATGGATCGAGCAGAACAATTTTCAAGCCTCTCGAATCGGCACGTTAAAAAAGTCCCTTTATTGCGTGGCAAAACGATTATGAATCTGTTTTTTGAAAACAGTACCCGCACCCGAACAACTTTCGAATTAGCCGCTAAACGCCTTTCCGCTGATGTAATGAACCTCAATATCGGCACCTCTGCCACCTCAAAGGGCGAAAGTTTATTAGATACACTACATAACCTAGAAGCCATGCACACTGATATGTTTGTCGTTCGGCATAGTCAAAGTGGTGCCGCTGAATTTATCGCCCAACATGTTGCCCCGCACGTCAGCGTTATTAATGCCGGCGATGGCTGCCATGCACACCCGACTCAAGCCATGCTGGATATGTTCACCATCCGACGGCACAAACATCATTTCCCCGATTTATGTGTTGCCATCGTTGGTGATATTTTGCATTCTCGCGTTGCTCGCTCACAAATCCAAGCACTGGCAACCCTTGGCGTTGGTGAAATTCGCGTTATTGGCCCTAAAACATTATTGCCAGCCGATACCCAAACCTTGGGAGTGCATGTCTACCATGACATGGAAACCGGCCTACAAGATGTCGATGTTATTATCATGCTAAGACTACAAAATGAACGGATGGAAGGAGGGCTTTTGCCCAGTTCGCGCGAATACTTCCACAGCTATGGCCTAAACAAACAAAAACTCAGCATTGCCAAAGCCGATGCCATTGTTATGCATCCTGGCCCCATTAACCGAGGTGTCGAAATAAGCTCCGCCGTTGCCGATGGCCCCCAATCGGTGATCTTAGAACAAGTCACTCATGGTATCGCTATCCGCATGGCAGTCATGTCGATGGCTTTGGCTTCACAATCAGAACAAAATGAATCGATCATATGAAGCTACATATTAGTAATGGTCGAATTATCGACCCCGCCAGTCAACTTGATGCTCAACAAGATCTCTTTATTGATAATGGTCAAATTGTTGCCATCGGCCCTAATTATGATTTCACCGCCGATCTCACCTTCGATGCTACGGATTTAATTGTCTGCCCAGGACTTATCGATCTCCGCTCCCATTTAAAAGAAGCTAGCCAAGAACATTCGGCAATTATCGAAAGCGAAAGTCGAGCCGCCGCCAAGGGGGGTATTACAACGCTTTGCATTCCTCCTGACACCAGCCCAGTTATTGATAGCCCCGCTGTTGTTGAACTCATTGAAGACCGCGCCAAAAAAGCAGGTCGCACCATGATCCACACCATTGGCGCCCTTACTCAAAATCTCCAAGGCAAGCTATTAAGCGAAATGACCGCCCTCAAAGATGCCGGCTGCATTGGCATTAGTAATGGCCAAAACACTATTAAAAATACGCTTATTCAACGACGTGCAATGGAGTATGCTGCCACCCTAGATTTAACCTTATTTATCAATGCGGCCGATCCTTGGCTGCAAAATCAAGGCTGTGTTCATGAAGGAATGCTCAGCACCCGTCTTGGCCTTACCGGCATCCCCGAAGCCACAGAGACCATTGCAATTGCACGATATTTATTGCTGGCAGAAATGACTGGAGTAAGCACGCACTTCCACAATATTTCGACAGGTTCAGCTCTTAAAATGATTGGAGAAGCGCAAAACAAAGGGCTTGCAGCCACCGCTGATGTCAGTGCTCATCACCTACACCTTAGTGAGCATGATATTGGCAATTACGATAGTTTAAGTCATGTCATGCCACCTCTTCGTACTATTCGGGATCGCGAACAGCTACAACAAGCAGTGCGAGATGGCGTGCTTTCCGCAATCTGCTCTAACCATCAACCGCTAGAAAATGATGCCAAGCTTGGACCATTTGCTGAAACAACCCCCGGTATTTCTGGCCTTGAAACCTTGCTGCCACTGGTAATGAAGTTAGTTGATGACGATGAATTGTCACTACCACAAGCCATCGCCAGTTTGACCAGTAATCCTGCAGAAATTCTAGGAATAGAGGCCGGCCAGTTAACCATTGGAACAAAAGCCGATATTTGTATCTTTTCTCCTAATGCGCACCATGAATGTCAGCCTAATGACTTCATTAGCTCAGGCAAGAATAGTCCTTTTGCTGGCTGGTTATTTAATAACGAAGTCTATGCTACGGTGTTCAATGGCAATATTGTTTATCAGAAATAATTTTATTTAGTCCATACCCAAATAAACAAGCTATTCAGGAACAAGAACGCTTATGAAACCAGTTAACCGATCGCTCATTGCCATATTGGCCGTTGTTTTTGCATTAGGCCTGACCGGTTGCAGTCCTGAAGTCGGTAGTGAAAAATGGTGTGCCCAGATAAAAGATCAGCCTAAGGGTGACTGGACAGCTAATGACGCTGCTGATTTTGCCAAACACTGCCTGTTCTAAACAAGCCCTGTGTCCACTCAAAAAATTTATGCTCTTGATTTTGATGGTGTTCTCTGTGATAGCGCGGTAGAGACCGGTATTACAGGCTGGAAAGTGGCGTCTCAATTATGGCCAGAAATGTCTGCTGATACTCCCCAAGAAATGATTGATCTGTTCCGACAAGTTAGGCCAGTAATGGAAACAGGTTATGAAGCCGTTTTAATCATGCGATTATTATTTGAGGGCGTAACAACTCAAACATTGCTCGATAATTTTGCCACCGCCATAGCGGCTATGATTGAGCGTGAAAACCTATCCGTTTCTCAGCTTAAAAGCCTGTTCGGTAACACCAGAGATCATTGGATTAAGCAAAACCTAAAGGAATGGGTTGAAATGAACCCATTATTTAAAGGCATTACAAACAAGCTCCGCGGAATTGAGTCCGACCAGTGTTATATCATCACCACCAAACAGGAACGCTTTGTTAGCCAAATTCTCGATGCCAATAATATTTCTTTGCCTGCCGAATATATTTTCGGCCTAGATCGAAAAATGAGCAAACAAAACATCCTTGCTAATTTATTAGTAGCGCATCCTGGAGCAACAATATTATTTGTCGAAGATCGCCTGCCCACATTAATTAACGTCATTAAGGATAATCGCTTAAGCGATATTAAATTGTTTTTTGCCAATTGGGGCTATAACACCCAACTAGATAAATCAGCCGTCAGTAATCTTGCTGTCAGCAGTATTAATCTTGCTGATTTTAGCGCGCTATAATTTAACCTCTTGCCAAGCCTTCCTTAGCAAGAGATTGATTAAGTCTGGTTATTTAAAACGTATGCGCCTCAATCGCTACTTTTGCTTTTTTAACTAACCGTTTTGCCGCACCTTTTTGGCCGCTAGCGAGAATAGCGTCAAAATTTGTCGGCTGACCAACAATAATTACGCCGCCCATTCCAGTGCCAAAATGAGGGGTACATTTATAAAGATAAACACCTTCAACCGTAAATGTGCGCTGATACTCTTCACCTAATTTTGAATGCCAAGCCTCGGCACCTTCCGGAATTAATCCTTCTAATGATTGGCTGTCATGACCATTCATATTGCTCCATGCCACTAAATCACCAGGCTGAATAAAAACGACAAGAGGGCTAAATGCCGTTACCTGAGCTTTTACTTCATGGATAGTCACCTCTGTTGTTGGGACGAGCTCAACCGCAACAGACTCTTCAGCTTCAATAACCGGCTCATCCACCACCTCGGGCTCCATAGGCTCAGACATGTCCTCTTCAACGATAGGCATTTCAGACTCTGCAACCATTTCTTCCATTGGTTTGTTGACCACCACACCTGAAGTCTTAGTATTATAGCCTTCGCTGCCACCCTGCAAAGCAGGCCAAATTGCCATCATAAAAAACACCGCTAATGCAATATGGATCAGTGTTGCGATTATCGCTTTGGTTTTATTCATTTCTAGTCCCTTTAAATATCGCCCAAAAGATTAATAATAACATTTGATCGCTGTTCTACCCAGCGATTAAACATCCTTTGCGACTATGAGATAATAAAAAGTGGATACTCCGAGACAAGGCCTCGCAACAATGAATATTGAACAAGCATTATTAAAGCGTAGCAATTCTCAATGTGAACTCTGCGGATCAGATTCAAACTTAGCCGTTTTTAATGTTCCTCCCGTTAGTGATTCTAATGTTGAAAATAGTATTTTGATCTGTAATGTCTGCCTCGACCAAATCGAACAAGTGAACACTCTCAACCCCAATCATTGGCGGTGTTTAAATGATTCCATGTGGAATTCTGAGCCAGTAATTCAGGTGATGGCATGGCGACAACTTAAACAATTATCCTCTGAACCATGGGCACAAGATCTACTTGAAATGCTCTATTTAGACGAGGAAACTCTAGCTTGGGCTGCAGCAACGCAGATTGAGGACTCTGATGACAACGGCCCCTCTGTTGACAGCAATGGAGCAATATTGCTCGCCGGTGATAGTATTACTTTGATTAAAGACCTGGATGTTAAAGGCGCGGGGTTTACGGCTAAACGAGGCACCATGGTAAAGAATATTTCCTTAACCGATAATCCTGAGCAAATTGAAGGCCGCGTTAATGGTACCCGCATCGTATTGCTCACTAAATTTTTAAAAAAAGCCTAGCCGTTACTCCAGGTCTCCCCGGTGCCAAATTTACCCGTCATTGCCCTTTCAAAGCTGGTGATCACATCCTTCTGGAACCTGTTCTCAGGCCCCTCAAGCACAACAGCTTCTCTAAACAATTCCATCGCTGATACCGCCTGTTGTTGAGAAAAAGCATCAAGACTAGGGGCAAGCACTTTGTCGATATTTTTTACCGCCATAAAATCATCCTTAAGTAAAAAATTACTCGAACTCAGCAGACCTAAAGCGGTTTCATTGTCTAGCTGAAAGACCCGTTCAAACATTTGAGTAATGGTTTGTTTTTGCTCAGCGCTAATGTCGCCCTCACTTTTAACTAAGGCAACAATGATCAATCCTGTCACTTCCATCGGTCTACTAACCGAATAAACAGGATCAGCATGATATTTTTTGCTCCATTCCCGACGACGCTTCCAGGCAAACGGATTAAGCCATCCAATATCAATTCCGTTATCAGATAAACGGTTTAGTAAAATTAAAACCGTCACAACAACTGCCAATACACTTAAAATTATATGCATTTTATCTCCCTAATAATGCCATTTAACGTCCGCTATTTTGTTTTAACCAAATCTAAATCATCAGCAAATAAAATGGGCCCCGTATAGTTTTTCTCAATATGTTGCCTTGTTTGTGACTCCTGACCTAAAGTGCGCTGCATTCGATGAGATATCACTAACTGTTTTGCCTGTGCTTTTTTAGCTATTTCGCCGATCTCTGATGGCTTCATATGCAAGATCGCAGCAACACCCTCTGCAGACTCAGGAACAGCATTGTGCATTACTAAAATGTCGGTATCTTTCGCTAAAACAGCTAAAGTTTGATAGTTATTGCTCATATCTCCTGAAAACGTGATTGAGTACCCCGCCGTATTTACCCGCCATGCTATTGCCGGTATTGGGCCATGATGTACAGCAATAGCCTCCAGAAGAATATCTTCTGTTAACCGATACCTTTGCATATTATGCGGTGCAATAGGCATATCGCGCATTTGCAAATGATAACTTTTATTTTGAGAGTTATTGAGGTAATCCTTTAAATAGCGAAATGCGCCTTCATTGCCTAATAAGTTTTGCACAAACTCAGAGGTGGCCGGCATCAAGCTATTGCCCTCCGGTCCTAAAATAGGCAAATCTCGATCCCTCTTACTAAAAAAAGAAGCTTTAATAAATGCCGGCAGATCAGCACTATGATCAACATGCAAATGCGTAAATAAAATCGCCTCTAAGTCTTCAATTTTAGCCTTGGTTTTTTCAAAGTTAAAGCCACTGCCGGCACCTGCATCAACTAATATTTTTGCCTTGCCATTAACCCAGATTAAATAACTGCTTGAAGCACGTTGATCACCAAACTCTGGCCCGCCGGATCCCAGTATTTGGAGCTGAACATCATTCTCAACACCTGAAGACCGCACTTGATTGGGTATCACCGCAAACAATAAAAAAATTAATATGACGCCCATCTTGATCCATACGTTTAGTCGATCTCGTTCATTAATCCTCATCCTAATGTCATCCTATAACAACTATTTTCCAACGTGAGCTAATAATACCCTGTAAGCTACACCACCTCCTAATATCCGGCAGCCTTAGGAAATAAACTTGACCAGAGACCCTCATTCCATGCGCTTTGACTCCTTAGACTTATCTGACCCAATCCTTAAAGCCGTGGCCGAACAAGGTTACGACACGCCCTCACCCATTCAACAGCAAGCAATACCCGCTGTACTGGAAGGCAAAGACGTGATGGCCGCCGCCCAAACGGGTACCGGAAAAACCGCTGGATTTACCCTACCGCTATTGCAGCGATTATCATCAGGTTCTCGTGTTCAAGCGAATCAGGTGCGTGCGCTGATCTTAACCCCCACCCGTGAATTAGCCGCTCAAATAGCAGACAGCGTGACCACCTATGGCAAATATTTACCACTGAAATCTACCGTCGTCTTTGGTGGTGTCAAAATAAATCCACAAATGATGAAATTACGCCAAGGTACCGACATTTTGGTCGCAACACCTGGACGATTATTAGACCTCTATAATCAAAATGCAGTGAAGTTTAAGCAGTTAGAAGTGCTGGTATTAGACGAAGCTGATCGCATGTTAGATATGGGCTTTATCCGCGATATCCGAAAAATTCTGGCGCTACTGCCTCCAAAACGCCAAAACCTGATGTTTTCTGCCACCTTTTCAAATGAGATCCGCCAATTAGCTAAAGGCTTAGTGAACAATCCGGTTGAGATCTCCGTCAGCCCTCGCAATACCACCGTCGAAGCCGTTTCACAATGCATTCATCCGGTCGATAAAGGTCAAAAATCAAACCTGCTTATTCATTTAATTAACGAGGGCCAGTGGCATCAAGTGCTGGTTTTCTCAAGAACAAAACACGGCGCCAATAAAATAACCCGCCAATTAGAAAAAGTTGGGCTTTCTGCCGCCGCTATTCATGGCAATAAAAGTCAGGGCGCTCGCACTAAAGCCTTAGCTAATTTTAAAGATGGCACCATCCAAATATTAGTTGCTACCGACATTGCAGCCCGAGGGCTAGATATTGATCAGCTGCCTCATGTGGTTAATTATGACTTACCTAATGTGCCTGAAGATTATGTACATCGGATTGGCCGTACAGGTCGGGCCGGCGCCAGCGGTCAGGCGGTATCCTTGGTCTGTGCGGATGAATTCAAACAATTATCAGATATTGAACGGCTGATTGGTCAACTCATTGATCGCAAAGTCGGATCGTAGCCATGT
>JAUXFA010000115.1 GCA_030620285.1 Piscirickettsiaceae bacterium | reverse complement strand
TTGTCTTCCTAAGACCGCTTGGCCTCCGACTTAGTGATGGATGGGTGAGTTGTGGTGTTATTACTGACTTTCCATGTGGGCCTAATGGTATAGCAGGAGCTATAGACGTTTATACAGATACCGATGCTTCTGGAGCAGCAGTGTCTTGGAATTCTGGCGTAACTGCCATTTCAAATAATGCTACAGCCTATCTTGTTAATCTGGGTTCAGGCACGCTTGCCGTGGGTGTGGGCGTTACTGCAGATGGTACGGGTGCAGCAGTTGCTCAGATTTCATACGCAAAAACAACGCTTCTTATTCCGGGTGAACTGCCGCCATTGATGGTGCCATCGGGTAATCTGAGTGGTAACTTTAATATTGTTCCAAACCCAAATGGTGGTGGTCCTGGTGTGCCGGTATCAGTATGGGCGATGGATACATTAGATACCACAGGAGCAAACTGGAAAACCTGTGATCACGGTGAGTTCAAAGATGCAGCAGATATCTGTACAGATACCAAAGGCGACGGTGATTCAGGGCTTTCATGGTCATCTTGTAGTTGTGATACCGAACGCAGTAATTCTGGTGATGTTGATGCCGATATTGTATTGGATTCATCGACAGCCTTTCCGAGTTCGCCATTTGTCTGCGTATTTGGTACTCCCGGTACAAGTAATAAAGCAGAGTTAATTACTGAAGTCAGAGATCGCGCTGATGCAAGCGGCATTTTATATGATAGCTGTATACCAGGACAAAACTGCTGTACAAATTTAGCAGCTGATTTTGCTGGATTGAGTAATTCGGCATTGGTATGGGCCGATGGTGATTGTGATATTGGTAGCAATGTGACGATTGGCAGTAGAGCCAAACCTATAATCTTGGTTGTACAGGGTGAGATACGAGTCAATGCCGGTGCTGAAGTATGGGGCATTCTAGTCGGCCTAGGTAATTTTGTGTTGAATGGTGGCCCTGTTATTCATGGTTCCGCTATTTCAGATATTCCCAGTGATTTGACCAATGGTAACTATTCGCAAGTGTATGACGAGAATGTTTTTCAAAACTTAGTTGACGATACGATAAATACTGATATAGCCAAAGTAAAATATAGCTGGCGTGATTTTACTCCTACTCCATAGCCGAGTAGTTAAGGAGAACGGAAATGAAGATGACAAATAAAAATAGAGGTTTCACACTAATAGAAGTGATGGTTGCTTTATTAGTGCTTGCCTTGGGAATATTAGGCATTTCGAAATTGCAAGGGACGTTAATTCGCAATAGTTCTGATGCTAATCAACGATCTGTTGCAATGACCTTGGCACAGAAAAAGGTAGATGATCTAAAAAGTTTTGTTCATTTGGATGACGATATAGACAATGATCCTGCTACCACCGAAACTTGGGACCCAACAGATCCTTTAGATGAGCAGTCCTATGCTTTTATAGATGATAATGCCGGTGGAACAATAGCATCAGGAAACATTACCATTGGAAACTATAACTACACACTGACGTGGGATATGGACCATTGGTATTATGCTTCGGTGGGTTCAACTGCTGTGAGTACATCGGCAGCTACAATTGATGCTAAATCTCAGTTTAAGAAGGTAGCAGTGACGGTAGCTTGGAATGATCAAACAGGAACGCCACAGAGTGTGGTGTTGGAAACGGTTATTGATGCTTATGCGCCTGATTTAACAGCATTATCTGATAATTCACATGATGGTGGTGATCTTCCAAGAGCACGGTATACTCCTGAACTTGCCCCGGATGTTATTGATATTACAGTTGATACGGGTGATGGCGTCAAACGACAAACTAGTAAACCGCTACCTGATGCGGTGAGTACCGGTTCAAACTCTAATATTCTAGTCTCTTTTGAAGTTATCAGCTATCACCAAGATGGCTCAGAGTTTATTAGGGATAGACAAGAAGAATTTGTAACGGTTGATTGCCATTGTAACTTGTCAGCAGCAAATGCTGTAGCATTCCCTCCAGGGCATGTTTTATGGAATGAAACGGATAATGATCGGCATGATTTTGTTGATTTTCCCATTAGTAAAGCAAGCGGGTCGGAAACTAATAATGCTAATGCGGTAGATGAAATTTGTGATACCTGTTGCCGCGATCATCATGACGATACCGCATCACTTGTAAAATATGTAGATGGCACGGGTACGGGTGACCATCCGCATTATAGAGCAAGTGGCGCGCTGGCGACTACACCAGGTCATGAGTATATTGAATCGTGCCGGTTTAAACGTATTGATGGTGTTTTACGAGTGTTTCAAGATTGGGATTTGAAAGATCTCACCACTATGAATCGAAATAACTTGGTAGATGGCGATCCATTACAAGCGCAATATATCTCATATGTTGAACAGTTACTTAAAGATGAGATTGAAGGTACAACGCTAGCTGTGCAACCTGTATTAAGGACACCTGTTAGTAGTGCTGTCGGCACTATTCAGCAGCTAGAAAGTCGAGGCGTCTATATTGATAAGGTTTATGATACAACGGGCACTTTGAGCTCGGAGTATGCCAGCTATGTTGTGAATAGTGCTAATGCTGATCGGCTGGAACGAGTTCCATTTTCAGAGGTGAATTTAACTTTGTTATCACAGTGGAATTCTGCTTCAACTGCTGATGTGTCAGTCAGAAATGATGCTATAGCGACTGTCTCAGATCCAGTAAATGATTATTATGGTACTTATTCCCGAGGCTTGATTACTGCTCATGCTGCAGTAGTATTACCTGGTGTAAATATTACCTCTAGTATGGAGCCTAGTAATGATGGAATTACGCAGCTGGCAGTAAACCCATCTCCGACAACCCCTGTTTCAGATACAGTCGCAGTCATTGTGGCCGCTACTGCGACCAATATAACAGTAACAGGAGATATATCACTGATTTCTTCAGATAGCTCTAATATAAATGGGGTAAAACCAAATTTGGATACAGCTGAATGCGCATTCGATCAGGCTAGCGCGGGTCCATTTACATGTTCGTTCCCATCTGGAAGTAATGTCAGTATTTCAATATCAGCTTCAAAAAATAACGGTTGTAGTGGTGTCGGAACATTTAGTCAGAATAATGTGATATCTGATATTTCTACGGGTGTGATTGTAATTGATTGTACTTCGTAGTCATGATTAACTGAAACCAAAAGCTCTCTCCAAGAGGGGAGAGCTTTTGGTTTTAAAACATTAGCCAAAGGCCGCTCCAAACCTCTGATTAAATTCTTCAGTAGTGAACGTATGATTTTGAGTGCCATGTTGTTCGATTTTAATGGCACCTAAGAGAGAGGCAATTCTACCAGTGGTTTCCCAATCTTTTCCATGTAATATGCCGTGGATTAATCCGGCACGGTAGGCATCACCACAACCGGTGGGATCGACTAGTTTTTCAGTTTTAGCACAGGGAATATCGAGACGCTTTCCGCCAGTGTATATATATGAGCCTTCACTGCCGCGAGTGATAATTAAGGCTTCAATATGCTCAGCGATTTCTGCTGGTGATAAACCAGTCCGATCTTGAAATAACTGGGCTTCATAATCATTGAGTGCGATATAAGTTGCTTGTTTAGTAAAATTTAATAAATCATCACCATCAAACATCGGTAGACCTTGGCCAGGATCGAAGATAAATGGAATATCAGCATCATGTAGCTGTTGGGCATGTTGAATCATGCCATCTCGACCATCAGGGGCAACAATAGCTAATTTAATATCTTTGGCTTCATTGATATGGGTTTTATGTGCTAAATTCATCGCACCAGGATGAAATGCGGTGATTTGGTTATCATCCATATCGGTGGTGATAAAAGCTTGGGCGGTATAATTGCCCTCTTTAACATGTACATACTGGCGATTGATGCCATGTTTATCCATCCATACGGCATAGCTATCAAAGTCACTACCGACCGTTCCCATTGGAATGGGATCATGACCTAATAATTTCAAGTTGTAGGCAATATTGCCAGCACAGCCACCAAATTCACGGCGTAATTCAGGTACTAGGAATGCGACATTAAGCATATGCACTTTATCAGGCAAGATATGGTTTTTGAACTGGTCTGGAAACACCATAATGGTGTCATAAGCAAATGAGCCACAGATTAATGCTGACATGGTTTTGTCCTTAGCTTTGGGTATAGAGTTGGGTAGTATCGGCTGTAATGGCAAGCTTACCATTGATAAATGCTTGCAGATGTTGACCTACAATTTCATTTCGCCAACCTTGTAAAATCGGAATATCTGTTTCGCCTCTCACCATGCGTTCAATATCTTTACGAACAGCAACAGCAACGGGAGAGATCGATTGTTCAGCACATAGTTTTCTTAATAGTGCGAGTAGGGCATCAACAATTGCATCTTGTTGGTTTGTTAAAGGCTGCGCTTTTTTGACTGTTGGCCAGTGTTCCTTAGCTAATGCTTTAGCTTGTTTGATGATATCCAGAAACTCTTTGCCATGACGTTCAATGGTACGATCTTCAAGTCCACGAATGAGGCTAAATTTATCAGCTGAATCTGGCCCGAGCTTAGCTAAGTCGATCAATACATCATCTCTTAATATCCAACGGCGGGGACGATTAGATTTGAGTGCACGATGTTCACGCCATGCACCAAGCTTTTGCAAGATGGCAAGTTGATTGCCTTTTAAGCGGCCAGCCCCTTTAATTTTTCGCCAAATATTATTGGGATCGGGCTTATATGTTGTTAGGCTTGTTAAATTAGCAAAATCATCTTGCAGCCAATGACTACGCTCTTTTTGTTCAAGTTGTTGTATCAATAATTTATAAACATCTCGCAAATAACGAACATCATCGGCAGCATACTCAATTTGAGCTGGATCAAGCGGGCGTTTAGTCCAGTCGGTACGAGAATGGGCTTTATCTAAATCAACATTAAGACATTGTTTAACGAGATTGCCATAACCGATTTGTTCGCCATAACCTAATACGGTTGCCGCAATTTGGGTATCAAAAATAGGTGAAGGTAAATCATCACGTAATAGATAAAATAATTCTAAATCTTGGCGAGCAGCATGAAATACGATAGTGATATCAGGGTTATAGAATAAGTCGAGAATAGGGTTTAAATCTGTTAATACTAGTGGATCAATACAGGCAATATGATCTTTGGTGGCAACTTGAATTAAACACAGTTGTGGGTAATAAGTTTTTTCGCGTAAAAATTCAGTGTCGAC
>JAUXFA010000085.1 GCA_030620285.1 Piscirickettsiaceae bacterium | reverse complement strand
GCATCACCAGACATTTGAGCAGGATAGGCAAAGTATAAAAATGCCCGGCCTGTTAACGCTGGATTGAGGAAGTTTTTGCCTGTGCCACCAAACACTTCTTTACCTATCACCACACCAAAGATAATACCTAAAGCGACCTGCCATAAAGGTGTTGAGGCAGGTAAAATCAAGGTATATAACATTGATGTGACCAAGAAGCCCTCGTTAACCTCATGGTTACGCACCGCAGCAAATAATACTTCAAAGGTACCACCAGCAATAAGCGTGGTCAGATAGATTGGCAAGAAATACAGTAGGCCATGAAACATATTGGCAAATAGGCTTGTTTGATCAAAACCAACACCGAGGTAGCCTATTAACCAACCTCGCCAACCTTCTAATTCAGTCATACCGAGTGATGCCATCGCACTATTAGCTTGGAAGCCAGTGTTCCATAACATCATTAAAATAACAGGAAATGTCGCTAATACCACATAGGACATCAACCGTTTTAAATCGATGCCATCCCGAACATGGGGTGAGCCTCGGGTAGTATCCGCTGGCGAATAGAGGAAGGTGTCCACCATTTCAAACACAGCAAAAAACTTATTATAAGGTCCACCTTTTTGAAATAAAGGTTCTAGCCGGTCAAGGTAACGTCGCAAACGAGACATGGTTATCCTTCTTTTTCTATTTGAGTAAGGTTAGTTCGCAGCATGGGACCGTAGTCAAATTTTCCGGAACATACGAAAGAGCACAGGGCGAGATCTTCTTCATCTAACTCAAGGCAGCCAAGTGCTTGGGCGACATCAGTATCTTTCACAACTAATGCGCGTAATAATTGGGTTGGTAAAATATCAAGCGGCATTACTTTTTCAAAAGTACCAATGGGCACCATTGCCCGAGGGCTACCATTTTGTGACGTCGTCAAATCAACATCTTTCTGTCCAAACAAACTGGAAAGAAATACATTTAATATTGAGAATTTATTTTTGCCGACAGGATTGATCCAGCCCAGGGCTTCTCGTTCATCTGTTTCCGCAATGACCGAAACTTGGGAATGGAAACGGCCGAGGTGTGCTGCCCAGTTGGTGGCGGTATGGCCCGCTAATACCGAACCTGAAATAACACGGGATTGGACATGCTGCACTTCATCACGGACAAGATCTTCAGTGTTGGCGCCTAAGCGAGTCCTTAATAAGCGCGGATTATGAACCAAAGGACCGGCTAAAGAAATAATGCGCTCTACCCATAAGCGGCCAGAAGTAAATAATTTGCCAATAGCAATGACATCTTGATAATTAATTTGCCAAACAGTTTTTGCCGCAGTGACCGGGTCTAGATTATGAATGTGAGTACTTGCTAATCCTGATGGGTGAGGCCCAGAAAAGCTATGTATTTCAATGTTTGATTGGTTAACATTTGGCGACGGTGCATCTTCAGATTGGCACACAAATACTTTGCCATCGGAGAGTTTGCTTAATACGGTTAGGCCATTAGCATAGTCAGCAGTATAGTGACTGATTATGACATTGGGATCAGCGGCCAATGGGTTCGTATCCGTTGCGGTCACAAATATTGAGCTAGGTGTGCTTTCAGGTTGTGGCGACTTGCTATAAGGCCGAGTACGTAAAGCGGTCCATAAACCAGAATCTAATAAGTTTTTCTTTACATCGTCATGCGTTAGATCCGCGAGCTTTGATTGTTCATAGCTTTGGAAAGTGATCTCATTGTCGCCATCGAGTTCAATAATAACAGCTTGTAAAACACGTTTAGCACCACGCTTTATGGATTGAATGATGCCTGCGCCGGGAGAGGTAAATTGTACGCCAACAATCTTTTTATCGGTAAATAATACTTGGCCGAGTTTTACCGATTGGCCTTCTTCAACCAGCATGGTTGGCTTCATACCAACGTACTCATTGCCTAATACGGCAACGGTGCTAACTAAATTAGCATCTTCAATGGTTTGAACGGGCGTTCCCGTGATGGGCAAATCAAGCCCTTTTTTTATGGAAAAATGCATAGATGCCTCCGGAGACGGTAAATACCAGTCTTGTCCCGAACTCCTTACTTTTCAAAATGGCGTTAATTATAAATTATTGTGAACAGATATGGGAAGCTCTTATCTGCTTTAATTTTGACTTGGATCCTTTAGCCAAAATACGCCAATAATAAATGCCAGCAATGTTGCTATGGCAGCAAAACTAAAAGTGGTTGTAGGGCCGGGAGATAACCAGAAATAGCCACTACATAAACTACCAATTGCACCGCCTGCGCCAAAACCAATACTACTATAAAGCGCTTGTCCTCGGCCTTGGTTTTTGCCCACAAAATAATGATGAACCCATGCGATAGCGGCAGCATGGAAAGTGCCAAAACTGGCCGCATGTAATAGTTGGGCAAATATTAATAATTCTAATGAGTCAGGAAAGAAGCCAATGAGTAGCCAGCGGACGGTGCTGAGCAATAGACTTGCCAACAAGACTTTCCGAATACCAAAGCGAGGCAACCAGCGGTGCATAAATAAGAAAATAATGACTTCAGCAATGACACCTATCGCCCATAACTGGCCAATGAGACTACGACTATAGCCATGCTGCTCTAAGTAAATAGTGTAAAAGGTGTAATAAGGCCCGTGACTGACTTGAATAAGAAAACATATGGCTAAAAAAGCCAGTACTTCGGGACGTTTTACGATTGAAAATAGTGGTTTATGGCTAAGGTGTAGATGCCGTGATGCCGATTCAGGTACCGATAGACTGATCAACCAAATCGCACCCATACTGAGCAGCATGGCATAAGGTACGATATTAGCATTGAAAGTCTCTAATAATGTTCCTAAAGCGGCAACTGTAATAATAAAACCAATGGAACCCCAAAGACGGATCTTACTGTAGTGATGAGTGCGGTCACCAAGATGTTGCAATGTGGTTGCTTCGAATTGTGGTAATGAGGCATTCCAGAAGAAGCTGAAAACAAGCATTACGCCTGCAATCCAAAAATAGCTACTATCAAATACAATGGCAGAAAAGCTAATAGCGCCGGCAAGACTAGCAAAACGGACAATACGCATTCGCTGGCCATGGCGATCTGCAATCCAGCCCCAGATATTGGGTGCGACAATACGAGTGGCAAGTAATATGGCGGTTAATTCACCAATCTCTTTGGCGGAAAACCCCTGCCATTGTAGATAGAGACCCCAATAGGGAACCAATACGCCGAGCGAAGCAAAGTAAAAAAAATAAAAGCCCGACAGTCGCCAGTAGGGTGTTTGGGTTGCGGGCACTCCAGGTCTTTATGCTTGAGCGGGAATAATAGGGGTGCCTGAATCAACATCCAAATTTTGTGCCCGGTGACGAAGCATGTGATCCATCAATACAATCGCTAACATTGCTTCAGCGATAGGTGTCGCACGGATACCAACACAAGGATCATGGCGGCCTTTGGTCACAACTTCAACAGGTTCTCCCGCGGTATTTACGCTACGGCCGGGAATGCTCAAGCTAGAAGTGGCTTTCAGCGCCATACTCACTAGAATATCTTGACCACTGGAAATACCACCTAAAATGCCTCCAGCATTATTGCTCAAAAAGCCTTCAGGGGTAATTTCATCGCGATGTTCGGTACCTTTTTGAGTAACAGATTCAAAGCCGGCGCCAATTTCAACACCTTTAACGGCATTAATGCTCATCATGGCATGAGCAATCTCGGCATCTAGGCGATCAAATATGGGTTCACCCAATCCCGGAGGTATATTGCGAGCAATAACATTAATGCGGGCACCGATGGAGTTACCCTTTAATGCTTTCATATAGTCGGCGAGCTGTTGCTCTTTATCTGGATCGGGACAAAAAAAGGCACTATTTTCTAAATGTTCCCAGTCGAGCTTTTCGGTGACGATAGGGCCAAGTTGTGCCAAATAACCCTGAATTTCGATGCCGTAACGTTCACGTAAGTATTTTTTTGCAATGCCGCCAGCAGCAACACGCATCGCTGTTTCACGTGCAGACGATCGACCACCACCGCGATAATCACGAAAGCCATATTTTTGATGATAAGTGTAATCAGCATGGGCAGGGCGAAATTGATGCATGATATTGCCATAATCTTTTGAACGTTGATCGGTATTTTCGATCACCATACCAATCGGTGTGCCTGTCGTTTTTCCCTCAAATACACCGGATAGAATTTTGACCTTATCGGCTTCTTTACGTTGGGTTTCAAACCGGGTTTTTCCTGGTTTACGACGATCTAAATCACCTTGCAAATCAGCTTCTGTCAATTCAAGCCCGGGAGGGCATCCATCAACAATACAGCCAATAGAGGGACCATGACTTTCACCAAAAGAGGTGATGGTGAATATTTTTCCGAAGCTATTGCCTGACATAAGGAAGTCTCAATAATTTAATGGCTAGATTGTACAGTAACTGCTTAACGGTGTGGTTACACTATGAAGAGAGTAGCAAAACCGAGGAAAGCCATAAATCCCACCACATCGGTGACAGTGGTTAATAATACACCGCCAGATAATGCCGGATCGCTACCTAATTTTTTCAGGATAATGGGGATGGCAACACCCGCCAGCGCGGCAGCCACTAAATTAATAATAATGGCAGCACCAATGAGTAAGCCCAGAGCCAAGCTGTTAAACCATAAAATGGTCACTAATGCGATAGCAATTGCCCAAATAACACCGTTACTTGCGCCCACTAGCACTTCTTTGCGTAGCAACCAGCGTTGGTTTTTATCATTGAGCTGGCCCAATGCCATGGACCGAATAACAAGCGTCAATGTTTGACTGCCAGCAACGCCGCCCATACTGGCGACAATCGGCATTAATATAGCGAGTGCGACTTGTTTTTCAATGGTGGTATCAAATAAACCGATGACCCACGCTGCTAGAAAGGCCGTAAGTAAGTTCACGCCCAACCAGAGTGACCGTCGATGGATGCTTTTTCCAACAGGGGCGAAGGTATCTTCATCTTCGCTAAGACCCGCCATACTCAACATAGAATGCTCGGCATCATCACGGATAACATCAACTACGTCATCGATAGTAATACGGCCCAATAGACGATTAGCACCATCAACAACCGGGGCAGAAATTAAATCATGTTTTTCAAATCGAAGTGCAACATCACTGTCCGGAACATTGGCATTAATCGCCTTAACTTGGTGTGACATCACTTCTTTTACGGTCAAGGAACGGCTACGACTCACCACTTGTGATAATGGCAGAGTGCCTAAATAATGATCGGTATGGTCTACCACATACAGGCTATCGGTATTGCTTGGTAAACCGCCCAACATTCGCAGGTAACGTAGCACGACCTCTAAGGTAATATCAGATCGGACGGTGATAACATCCGTATTCATTAAGCCGCCGGCGCTATCTTCTTCAAAAGCAAGTACAGTTTCCACTCGACGGCGATGCTGGCTATCCATAGCACGCAAGACTTCTCGCATCACATGGTCAGGTAAGTCTTGCAGAATATCGGCGACATCATCGGCATCAAGATCTTCGGTCGCATTGATCAGATCCGCAGTATCCATATGCTGGATTAAGTCTAACCGGACATCATCACCGACAAAAGATAAAACATCACCGCGCAAGTCGGGATTAATAATGGGCCAGCAGACTTTACGTTCTGCAGGGGGTAGTGATTCAAGCAGGTGGGCAGTTTCGGCCGGATGTAAGCTGGCTAATAGTCGTCGCATTCGTACAAACCGACCGCTTTTAACCGCTTCCTCTAAGGTATGGAATGGCTGATTGATCGCATGTTCTTCATTGAGTTCAGGCATGATCCAGTCCAATAGGCCACATTCAGGGAAATTATTTGCGCACTATTCTAGCCTGTTTGTTCAGAAATATCAGGGTTGATGTTGTGGCGTATTAATTTTTTCTAGTAGTGTTTCAGCCGCAACAGGCCCATCATTGTTGATGATGGTCAGGGTATCGGCTGGCAAGCTATTCAGATTAGTTTCATTAAT
>JAUXFA010000261.1 GCA_030620285.1 Piscirickettsiaceae bacterium | reverse complement strand
TCCGCATCGCGAAATCATTAGAGCGTATGCGTGTTGATATTATCGAAGCTGGCTTTCCCATTGCTAGTGTCGGTGATTTTGAAGCAGTACAAGCGGTTGCCAATGCGGTAACAGAAAGTCGTATTTGTGGTTTAGCACGAGCGCTAGATGCTGATATTGATCGTGCCGGTGAAGCTCTAAAAGGTGCTAATGCTTCACGTATTCATACCTTTATTGCTACCTCACCGATTCATATGAAGATGAAACTTCGTATGGAACCTGATCAGGTGATTGAGAATGCCGTCAAAGCGGTTAATCGCGCTCGGCAATATACTGATGATGTTGAGTTTTCACCGGAAGATGCAGGTCGAAGCGAGACTGACTTTTTATGTCGAATATTGGAAGCCGTGATTGATGCGGGTGCAACAACTCTAAACATTCCCGATACGGTGGGTTACAACTTGCCACATCAGTTTGGTCAGTTGATTTATAACTTGCGTGAACGTATTCCTAATTCAGATAAAGCTATATTTTCAGTGCATTGTCACAATGATTTGGGTTTGGCTGTGGCCAACTCATTATCGGCAGTGTTAAATGGCGCGCGACAAGTTGAATGTACGGTAAATGGTTTGGGTGAACGTGCTGGTAATGCGGCAATAGAAGAAATAGTGATGGCCATACGTACTCGTCAGGATATGTTTAGTTGTGACACCAATATTGATACCACTCAAATATTAGCTGCTTCACGCTTGGTATCGGGTATTACTGGTTTTGCAGTACAGCCGAATAAAGCGATTGTGGGTGCTAATGCATTTGCACATGAGTCTGGTATTCATCAAGATGGTGTCTTAAAAAGCCGTGAGACTTACGAAATCATGCGTGCTGAAGATGTGGGCTGGAATACCAACAGGATGGTATTAGGCAAGCATTCAGGGCGAAATGCTTTTCGTGCACGTTTAGAAGAATTAGGTATTGATTTAGAATCTGAAACTGACTTAAATGCGACTTTCCGCCGTTTTAAAGAATTGGCAGATAAAAAGCATGAAATCTTTGATGAAGATTTACAAGCATTAGTGAGTGACGCGGTTACTCTTGATAATGAACGGGTGCGTTTGATTTCACTAAAAGTATGTAGTGAAACAGGTGAAACACCTGTGGCATCGGTTACCTTGTCGATTGATGATGAAGAAAAGCAAGTTGAAATGGCGGGTAGTGGCCCGGTTGATGCAACATTGAGAGCAATTGAAGAGATTGTTAAAAGTAATACCGAATTACAATTGTATTCAGTCAACAATATTACTAGTGGTACCGACTCACAAGGTGAGGTGAATGTACGTCTTGAAAAAGGCGGTCGTATTGTTAGTGGGCAAGGGGCAGATACTGATATTGTGATTGCATCGGCTAAAGCGTATATCAATGGGCTTAATAAGATTTTAGTACCTGTTGATCGGGCTCATCCTCAAGTATAAAAGAGAAGTAACTTAATGGAACTTAACCCCGGACAGTTATCCACACGTAATGAGATGGGGATCCCTGTCTGGGAGTTACGCACAGCTAATACTGAACCAACAATATCAAGTGTTGATGCAGAGCCTGATGAGCAATTACTGCAATGTCATTGTATGGTGATGGTTGAATCTCAGACAACTAATGAACAGGCGCAGCGTCTATTACATGCAATGTTGTCTGCCATTGGGATCACCGCACAACAAATAGCAATAGTCACACCCGAGCAATTAGCACAATTACATAATCTACCGTCACAAAATAACGTGTTATTGGTATTAGGAACGGCACTTGCTCAATCATTATTTGATGATGGTGTTATTCGAGGCCAAATACATCAAACATTAAGATCACAATTGACGACAGTGATTAGCTTTAGTTTAGAGGATTTGCTTAACTCGCCTGAAAACAAGGCTTTGGTTTGGCAGGATCTACAGTTAGTTAAGGCAAACTTAAGTCACTAATGCAAGCACGTCAAATGCAAACGCAAAATATTGCTGAGGTGGTTGCGATAGAAGTGGCCGCGAATCAATTTCCATGGTCACATAAGAATTTTGAGGACTGTTTAAAAGCAGGATATCAATCATGGGTTTTTGTTGATGCATCGGAACAAATACTGGGTTACACCGTTGTTCAGCAAGTGGTTGATGAAGCACATCTACTCAATATTTGTGTTAAGCCCAGCGCACAAAAACAGGGCTTTGGTCGTGAAATTATTGAGTATGTCATTGATTTTTCAACAAACAATTCTTTGGTTTTAATCGTTTTGGAAGTACGTCGTTCAAATCGACGTGCTCAAAAAATGTATTTGCGGGCAGGTTTTAATGAAATGTCGGTTCGTAGAGCTTATTATCCAGCTGAAAAAGGTCGTGAAGATGCCATACTCATGGGCATGGATTTAGCCTTTTTTGCTTGATTTGAACAGGGCTCTAGCATAAACTTGTCGTGGAAAATTGATCTAGATCATATTTAAGGTTTAGAGCATAGATCATTTATTAGCATTAGGAGTAAAAAATGGGTTTCATTAAAGGTGTTTTAGGTAGTATCAAGCAAACAATAGCAGCAGGGTTTATTTTATCTATTTTAATTGCTGCATTTGTTTGGGAAAGTGCAGGCGGTTTCAATCTATTAGAAGCCACTGTTTGGCTGCATGTGATCGTGGGTATCACTTGGATTGGTCTTTTATATTACTTCAATTTTGTACAAGTACCTGCAATGGGTGAAGCGTTAGCTGATGAAGGTGGTCCTGGCCCAGCAGCGATTGGCAAATATGTCGCACCACGTGCATTGTTATGGTTCCGTATGTCAGCTGCTTTAACATGGTTGACAGGCATGAGCGCATTAG
>JAUXFA010000260.1 GCA_030620285.1 Piscirickettsiaceae bacterium | reverse complement strand
TATCTTATTTTGCTCCTCGAGCTACCGATACAGCAATTAACAATGAAAAAGTAGTCGAGATGAACAAAGAACTTGGAACTCAAATGGATAGTCCAGATGATGTTGCGAAGGCGTTTGCCAAATTTGTGAACTCTCGCCGACAAAATTTCTATATGGGATGGCCTGAAAAACTATTTGTTCGAATTAACAGTGTATTACCAAACATTGTTGATAAATCACTTTTAAAACAATTACCGATCATAAAACGGTATCTGTAACGAGGAAGAACCTTATGAAATTCATCACAATATTTGTGTCAGTGCTTATGTTGTTGTCATCGGCAGTCATCAACGCTGATGCAACTCAAGATTATAAGCAATTACAAAAACGCTGGGCAGAAGTCAACTACACCTTAAAAGATAAAGCTCAAAAAGAAGCATTTGAAGATCTTGTCATTCAAGCAGACAAGGCTACAGAATCACATCCTGATTCTGCTGAGGTATTGATCTGGAGTGGTATCATCAAATCTAGTTATGCTGGTGCAAAAGGGGGCTTAGGTGCATTGTCATTAGCTAAAGCATCCAAAGCAGATCTTGAAAAGGCTATGACAATAAACGATAAAGCATTGTCAGGTTCGGCATATACCAGTTTGGGAACATTATATTTTAAAGTACCCGGCTGGCCACTTGGCTTTGGAAAAGATAAAAAAGCTAAAGAACTACTTGAAAAAGCTCTGACCATTAATCCTGATGGAATTGATAGCAATTATTTCTATGCCGAGTTTCTTGCTGATCAACGTCTCTATGGAGAGGCAGAACAATATTTATTAAAAGCACAACAAGCACCAGCTCGACCTGACCGACCATTAGCCGATAAAGGTCGTCACGATGATATTAAAGTATCATTAGAGAAAGTACGAGCGAAATTGAAATCTAAAAAATAATGCAAGTATTACTGATAGAAGATGATGCTGCCTTAGCAGAGGCATTGATGCAAACCTTGAGTAATGAAGGTTTTGCCGTCAATCATCTCGCTCAAGGTAAATTAGCGATAGCAGCCGTTAAAACGGAAATGCCAGATCTAGTGATTCTTGATCTCGGTTTACCTGATATTGATGGTACTGAGGTATTAAAGGCGATACGCAAGCAGAGTGCTGATTTACCTGTTTTGGTATTAACTGCCAGAGCATCATTGGAAGACAAGGTAATAGGTCTTGATCTTGGGGCCGATGATTATTTAGCAAAACCATTCGAAGTTGATGAATTACTTGCACGATTACGTGTTTTTGAACGTCGTGCCAGCACATTGAAACATGCTGGCTTAACCATTGGAGAAGTGACACTTGATAATGTCAGTCATCAAGTAGTTGTTGCAGGTAATGTCGTTGATTTATCACGACGTGAATTTATGGTGTTAAAGGCGTTAATGGAAAATGTCGGCCGTGTTCAGACAAGAGATAGTCTGGAGTCAAAGCTGTACAGCTGGGGCGAAGAAGTTGCTAGTAATACTATTGAAGTTCATGTACATCATTTGAGAAAGAAGTTACCTGATAAATTTATTCAAACCCTTCGTGGAATAGGCTACATTATCAAACCAGTTTAGGGTTGATAGACTACTTGCATGAAATCAATCCGAACTTATTTATTGTTAGCCTTACTATCAATAATCACACTGGTGACATTTGTGTCTTTATTGCATGGCTATCAATCCAGTATTGCCAAAGCTCAACAGTTATTTGATATACGGCTACGAAATATGGCCGAAATTATTGCAAATGCTAATCAAGATACTCAACCACGTGTCACGGGCACCTTCGAGCAATCACCTACAGTCTTCTTTCAGATCTGGTCTGACGATCTGACTTTACTGACACACTCTACTAATGCTCCAAATCAATTATTATTTAAAGTTGATAGCGATGTTAATTATAAAGACATCAATTTTAATGGTTACCGTTGGCGTACTTTTACTTTAAGGGACCACGCATTAAACAGATGGGTTATTACCGCAGAGAGGGCGGATATTCGCTATAGTCTGGCTGAAACTATTGTCACAGCTTCCATCATACCTATCGTGTTAGCAATTCCAATTGCAGGTTTGATTATCTGGATAGCGATAGGTCTTGGGTTAAAACCCCTTAGAGAACTGACAGGGCAATTAAATAATAAACAGGCTGATGATTTGAGTCCTGTTGAGATGAAAGATACGCCTGAAGAATTGACTCAATTAGTGGGCACAACTAATGCCTTATTAAAGCGTTTAAATGCCGCTTTCATACGTGAGCAGCAATTTTCAGCTGACGCCGCTCATGAACTGCGTACTCCAATCAGTGCATTAAAAGTACAAATTCATAATCTGCAAAAGAGTGAACATATTGATGATACCGATCTACAGCCATTAGCTGAGGGTATAGAGCGAATGGGGGATGTGATTGAACAAATATTATCACTGTATCGACACTCACCTGATCAGGCAATGTTAAAACAAACTGAAATTGATTTTTGTGCCATTGTGCAAGAAATTATCGCGAGTGGTTATGACCAAATCGCTTTGAAATATCAGCAAATCAGCATGACGGGAAGTGATAGTTGTTTAATGAAAGGCAATCAATTTGCCTTAGAAACGCTAGTGCAAAACTTAATCACTAATGCCAGTAAATACACACCTGAAAAGGGTGAAATCCTGATCGATGTTAAACAGATAACTTCAGGTATTCGATTAACAGTAGAAGATTCTGGCCCAGGTATACCTGAAAATGAATATCAGCGTGTGTTTGAACGTTTCTATAGAATAAATGGTGACAGGCACGACTCAGGAAAAATAGGGTGCGGTTTAGGACTTGCGATAGTAC
>JAUXFA010000267.1 GCA_030620285.1 Piscirickettsiaceae bacterium | reverse complement strand
GGTGATTGATTATTCTGAACGGCTAGTCACTTCTAATAAGTGATAACCAAATTGAGTCTTCACTGGACCTTGGACAGTGTTAACGGGGGCAGAAAATACAACTTCATCGAATTCAGGTACCATCATGCCTGGACCGAATTCGCCTAAGTCACCACCTTGAGCACTTGAAGGACAAGATGAATTTTCTTTTGCAACATCGGCAAAGTCGGCTCCTTGTTCGATTTCTTTTTTCAGTTCAAGACAGATTTCTTCGCTGTCTACTAAAATGTGTCGTGCTGTTGCTGTGGCCATTGTTTTTCCTGAATATCAATTAAAAAGGCGCATTATATCAGGAAGTATTGATTGAAGCTTTATCGACGATTCACTGGCATTTATATCTTAGTCTTTAACTAGTGATATGAAGTGTGTGATTGTCAAAGGTGATAATGTCGCCACTGATGATCTTTTTTCGTTTTCTAGTTTCAGTACTGCCATTCACCGTTACCTGTCCATCTGCGATAACCAGTTTAGCTTCGCCACCACTGGCAACCAGACCTTCAAATTTCAAGATTTTATATAATTCGGTGGGAGATTGTTTGAGTACAATTGAAGTGATATCTTCGGTCATAAATAAAACCTATTTGGAAAGAACAGTATAGTTTACTATATGGTGAGAACTATTATTGAGAAAATGGATTAGGATTAATGGCCGTAGAAAAAAACAAAAGGCTTGATGATATTGTTGCTCAAGCTAAAAAATATCAAGCTGATCGAGAACAAACATACCGCGAAAAATCATTAAAAATGTACCCATGGGTTTGTGGTCGATGTTCACGTGAATTTACCCGTCAAAACCTGCAGGAATTGACAGTACATCATCGTGATCACAATCATGACAATAACCCTGAAGATGGGAGTAATTGGGAGCTATTATGTGTCTATTGTCATGATAACGAGCATTCTCGATATATAGAACAGGTTCGGTACGGTAGTTCAGGTGATGGTTCAACCAACAAAACTACCACCCACAATCCTTTTGCAGCATTGGAAGGTTTGTTAAAAAATAAGGATTAAAAGGTGAGGCTTTTCTTGGTGTCATACAATATGGTACTTAGTCTTTTTACGCAGATGTAGGCAGGGATAACTAATATGAAAATAATAGTGAATTTAATACAATTGACAGTGGTTGCTGCGATCATATACCCGATATTTTACATATGGGATACCGATAAAATTGAGAAGTTTTGTAAAATTGTAGAGCCCGGAATGACTAAACAGGAGTTGATTCAGTTGGCAGATGAATCATCTGTCAAAATGTTGGGGCCAATAGACGGTGATGTTGCTGGAGGAAAATGGCAGGCAACTATCGTAGCTTATTCACCCTATACAGAGTATTCATGCGAAATAAAAGGGATTGCAAATAGTGTTGCCGTAGCCGAAATCATTGATGATTGAATATCCGTTGAGTACGCCTCAAAAATAGATAGTTAAATTATTAACCACCAGCAACATAATTAATCATAATACCAGCTGCCACAGCTGAACCAATAACTCCTGCAACATTCGGTCCCATCGCATGCATTAATAGGAAGTTGTGAGGGTCAGACTCTAATCCTAATTTGTTTGACACACGTGCCGCCATAGGTACAGCAGATACACCGGCAGAACCAATTAATGGATTAATGCCTCCACCGCTAAATTTATTCATGATCTTCGCCATGATGACGCCAGATGCGGTACCAATAGAGAAAGCAATCAGACCAAGCACTACGATGCCTAGTGTTGTGATATCTAAAAACTTATCAGCACTTAGTTTTGAGCCGACAGCCAAGCCTAAGAAAATAGTTACCGTATTGATCAACGAGTTTTGTGTAGTATTACTTAAGCGATCAACTACCGCACATTCTTTCATTAAGTTACCAAAACAAAACATACCTAATAATGGTGCGGCATCAGGAAGTAAGAATGCGACCAAAAGCAGTAATAAAAGTGGGAAAATGATTTTTTCACGATGTGAAACTTCACGCTGTTGTACCATTTTAATTTTGCGTTCAGCTTCTGTGGTTAAGGCACGCATAATTGGAGGTTGAATCAATGGAACTAAAGCCATATAAGAATAGGACGCCACAGCAATCGCACCTAATAAATCTGGTGCAAGTTTGCTGGCAACATAGATCGATGTCGGGCCATCAGCACCACCTATAATGCCTATTGCAGCAGCATCGGCCAGACTAAAGTCCATGATGCCAAAGGTTGATAAAAGGACTGCACCCATTAAGGTAGCAAAAATACCAAATTGAGCTGCAGCACCTAAGAATAAGGTTTTGGGGTTAGCGAGTAGGGGACCGAAATCTGTCATTGCACCGACACCCATAAAGATAATCAGTGGGAACGCAGCACTTTCAATACCAACGACATAAAACATATGTAGAACACCGCCTGCTTCGGCTAGACCGGCACCAGGAATATTAGCTAATACACCACCAAAGCCAATAGGTACAAGCAACAAAGGTTCAAAGTTTTTATTAATTGCAAGATAGAGCAGTAACATACCAATCAAAATCATGAAACCTTGTCCGGGCGTCATTTGGTATAGGCCGGTGTTATGCCATAACTGTAGTAGTTGTTCCATATTTAAAACTCTTTATGCAATTGAGACAAGAAGATCACCGACTTTAACGGTATCTCCAGGCTTGACTGAGATTGATGAAATAGTCCCTGCTTTTTCGGCAATAATTTGGGTTTCCATTTTCATTGCTTCAAGGATAATGAGCACATCACCTTCTTGC
>JAUXFA010000166.1 GCA_030620285.1 Piscirickettsiaceae bacterium | reverse complement strand
GGGAAAAGTATATGTCTGTAATTAATATGGCCGACCTAGATCTAGCCGGTAAACGTGTCCTAATCCGTCAGGATTTAAATGTACCACTTAAAGATGGTGCGGTGGCTGATGATACTCGTATTCGAGCATCATTACCTACTATCAAACTGGCATTAGAAGCCGGTGCTAAAGTGATGCTGATGTCACATCTTGGGCGTCCTACTGAAGGTGAATATGCAGAAGAGTTTTCACTTGCTCCTGTTGCACGTCATTTAGCTGCATTGTTAGGTCAGGATGTTCGCTTAGAAAAAGACTGGCTAGATGGTATTGAACTTAATGCTGGTGAAGTAGTGTTATGTGAAAACGTTCGTTTTAATACTGGCGAGAAGAAAGATGATGATGCTTTATCTCAAAAAATGGCAGCATTATGTGATATTTATGTGATGGATGCGTTTGGTACGGCTCATCGTGCTCAAGCCTCAACACATGGCGTGGCTAAACATGCAGCTATTGCGTGTGCCGGCCCACTACTATCAGGTGAATTGGAAGCACTTGGTAAGGCTTTAGATAATCCTGCACGACCAATGGTGGCGATTGTCGGTGGTTCAAAAGTATCAACCAAACTAACGGTATTAGAATCATTATCAAAAATTGTTGATCAACTTATTGTTGGTGGTGGTATTGCCAATACCTTCATTGCAGCAGCAGGACACAATGTGGGTAAATCTTTATATGAAGCTGATTTAATGGATACTTGTAAAACATTGACTGCAAACGCACAGGCGGCTGGTGGTGATATTCCGGTACCAACCGATGTGGTTTGTGCTAAAGAATTTGCTGAGACTGCGACTGCGACATTAATGGCAACACCTGATGTGCAAGATGACGACATGATCTTTGATATTGGCCCGGATTCAGCAGCAGAGCTTGCAGAAATCATCAAAAATGCAGGTACCATTGTATGGAATGGCCCCGTTGGTGTATTTGAATTTGATCAGTTTGGTGAAGGCACTAAAGTCATTGCGTTAGCGATTGCTGAATCAAGTGCATTTTCAATCGCTGGTGGTGGTGATACCTTAGCTGCAGTATCGAAGTACAATATCAGTGATGATGTTTCTTATATTTCAACTGGTGGTGGTGCTTTCCTTGAGTTTTTGGAAGGTAAAATATTACCAGCAGTAGCCATGTTAGAATCACGGGCATAATCGCGAGTTGTCTTTTCCTCCATATCGGCGTTAAAAACAGTCTCAAAATGCTCATTTACATTTGTAAACTGCGATTTTTAACTAGTTTTATCTTGCCCTGACGAAACGAAGTAACCGTAGGATCAAAATACTTATCGTGCAAAACGATATAACTTTAATTATTTAAGGGATAACCCAATTGGGAACACCAAGAAGAAGGACTAAAATCGTTGCAACCTTAGGTCCAGCAACAAACACACCTGAAATACTCGATGCGATCATTGAGGCAGGGGTAGATGTTGTTCGTCTAAATTTTTCCCATGGTGATCCTAAAGAACATGTTGAGCTTGCTGAAACGATCCGTAACCGTGCGCGAGCCTATGGTCGACAAGTTGGTGTATTAGCAGATTTACAAGGTCCTAAAATTCGAATTGCTCGATTTAAGGATGACAAAATAAATCTGGAAAAAGATGCAGAATTTGTCTTAGATTCAGAGCTTAATTCTTATATGGGCGATAATACCCAAGTTGGTATTGATTACAAGCAATTACCGCAAGATGTAAAGCGTGGTGACACCTTATTATTAGATGATGGCCGCATAGTATTGTGGGTTAATACGGTCGAAGGACAGCGAGTCATTTGCAGAGTGGTTGTGGGTGGTGAGCTCTCTAATAATAAAGGCATTAACCGCCAAGGTGGTGGATTGTCCGCTGATGCGCTGACGGAAAAAGATAAAAAAGACATTATCACCGCTGCTGAAATGCAAGCAGATTATATTGCAGTATCATTTCCACGTTCGGCAGAGGACATTCACACTGCTCGCCAACTCGTGCAGGATGCCGGTGGTCGATGTGGCATTATTGCTAAGATTGAACGTGCTGAAGCAATAGATGTCATTGATGATATTATTAAAGCTTCGGATGCGGTGATGGTGGCGCGTGGTGACTTAGGTGTTGAGATCGGTGACGCAGCATTACCACCAATACAGAAAAAAATTATTCAGCGTGCAAGGCAGTTAAATCGAGCGGTCATCACGGCAACTCAAATGATGGAGTCAATGATTACTAATGCGATTCCAACGCGTGCAGAAGTGTTTGATGTCGCCAACGCAGTATTAGATGGTACTGATGCGGTAATGTTATCGGCTGAAACAGCCGTAGGGAAACATCCCGTGAAGGTTATTGAGGCGGTTGACCGTATTTGTCTTGAATCGGAACAACAGCGTGAAATTAGGGTTTCAAGACATCGAATAGATTCAAAGTTTCAGGATATGGATGAGGCGATTGCGATGGCGGCAATGTATACAGCCAATCATTTAGATGTAAAAGCAATTGCAGCGTTAACCGAATCTGGCAAGACACCATTATGGATGTCAAGAATGAGTTCAGGAATTCCCATTTTTGCCATGACCCCTCACGTTGAAACTCGGAGAAGAATGACTTTATATCGAGGCGTTTATCCAGTGAGTTTTACCGTGTCTCATACTGATCATCTTTCGTTAAATAAAGAAGTAATTGATGAGTTGCAACGTCGAGGAGTGGTTCATGATGGTGATATGGTTATTATCACCAAAGGTGATCTTGAAGAACGAGGCAGTACTAGCGCGCTTAAATTAGTTCGTGTGGGCGATATGGTCGAGCCGAAAGTTTAGGAAAAATTTAGGAAAATTTGATTAGAGGAGTGAAATGTCATGGCACTCGTTTCAATGAGACAGCTTTTAGATTATGCGGCAGAACACAGTTTTGCCATTCCTGCATTTAATGTCAGCAATATGGAGCAAGTTCAAGCCATTATGCAGGCGGCCGATGCAGTCAATAGCCCTGTTATTATGCAAGGCAGTGCTGGTGCAAGAAAATATGCTGGTGAACCTTTTTTAAGGCACCTCATCTTAGCTGCAATCGAGCAGTACCCGCATATCCCCGTTGTGATGCATCAAGATCATGGCGCATCACCTGATATCTGTATGCGTTCTATTCAGTCTGGCTTTAGCTCAGTGATGATGGATGGCTCACTGCTGGCGGATATGCAAACCCCATCATCATTTGAATACAATGTTGATGTGACGCGTACCGTTGCCAATATGGCGCATGCTTGTGGTGCCTCAGTCGAAGGGGAGTTAGGTTGTCTGGGCTCATTAGAAACCGGCATGATGGGTGAAGAAGATGGTCATGGATCATTAGAAAAATTAGATCCTAGCCAGTTGTTGACTGATCCTGATGAAGCAATAGAATTTGTTAAACAAACCAAAGTGGATGCTTTAGCGGTGGCAATAGGCACTAGCCATGGTGCCTATAAATTTACCAAACCACCGACAGGCGATGTATTAGCCATTAGTCATTTAAAAGTATTGCATGAGAAAATGCCAAATACCCATATTGTGATGCATGGTTCCAGTTCCGTTCCGCAAGATTGGTTAAAAATTATTAATGATTATGGTGGTGATATCGCCCAAACCTATGGTGTGCCGGTAGAGGAGATCGTCGAAGGTATTAAACATGGGGTACGCAAGGTTAATATTGATACCGATTTACGGATGGCGGCCACAGGCTCAATTCGCCGATATTTAGCTCAAGAGGAATATGCCTCGGATTTTGACCCTCGTAAATTCTATAAAGAGGCTACAGCTGCAATGCAAGGCATTTGTCAGGCACGTTTTGAAGCCTTTGGTAGTGCGGGACATGCCGGTAAAATTAAGGCAATTCCTCTGGACCAAATGGTTTGCCGTTATGCTAGTGGTGAGTTAGATCCAACATTAAACTGATAAATAGTATTAGAAAATAGATTTAAAAGGCGGGCTTAAGCTCGCCTTTTTTGTTAGGAATACAATCTGTTGCGAGTAAAATGATGTAATAAGGTAAACTATGCCTTTTGAAATGGTAGAGATAGAGCTGTGCAACAGTTATTAGCAATTGCAGGCGGTGGTGCGCTAGGTGCCATACTGCGGTTTAGTATGTCTTCGGGTATTTACCGTGTTTTAGGACGGGAATTTCCTTATGGAACCTTGGCTGTCAATGTTCTAGGTTCGCTATTAAT
>JAUXFA010000036.1 GCA_030620285.1 Piscirickettsiaceae bacterium | reverse complement strand
TAGTATGGCAACAAGCACCGGTTCCAGAGGTTTCGCTTTATGTTTGGAGTGGAGCATGGTTATTAGGCTGGTTGGGTATAGTGGTTATGACGATTGCTGTTTTATATGGTGTTGGCAAAATGCCGGTGTACCGCTCGGCAGTGATTATGCTGTTTGAATTAGTGGTGGCGGCATTAGCCGCATGGTGGTTGACTGATGAAATGATGTCATTACAAGAATGGCTGGGTGGCGGATTGATCTTATTGTCAGCCTATGGTGTGGCGAGATCAGAAAGTTAATATTATTGAGAAAATAATTGCTGTATTTCGTTGGCTGGCATCGGTTTAGCTAATAAATAACCTTGTAAGATGTCACAGCCTTCATTGAGTAAAAATTGTTGTTGTTCAAATGTTTCTACACCCTCTGCTACAACGGCAAGTGATAAGCCTTTCCCCATTGCAATGATCATTCTTGCGAGAATTGCGTCTTCTTCACTTTCAGGTAAATCCATAATGAAGCTACGATCAATTTTAAGCTTATTAAGTGGTAATGTTCGGATTTGGTGTAATGATGAATAGCCCGTTCCAAAATCATCCATTGCTATTGAAATGCCAAGATCTTGCAATTGTGTTAATTCGGTAATGGCAATCATACCTTTTTCCATCAATAAGCTTTCGGTGACTTCAAGTTCAAGTTTGTTAGCTGGAAAGCCTGTTTTTTTCAGAATAACATTGATTTGTTCACAGCAGCCTTTAACAAGTTGGCGCATTGATAAGTTAACGGAAATTCGTTCAAATTCAATTCCTTCATCGAGCCATTTTTTACCTTGGAAGCAGGCTTGTTTAAGAACCCATGTACCAATCTGCCCAATCAAGGTACTTTTTTCTGCTATGGGAATAAATAGCCCAGGAGAAATTTGACCTTTATCAGGATGATTCCACCGAATCAGAGCTTCGGCACCAATTATTTTAGAATCATGGCCGGTAAATAATGGCTGGTAATGCAATTCAAATTCATCGAATTTTAGAGCCTCCCTCAATTCTGATTCTACTTGTAGTTGCTGTTGTATTTCTTCAGTTAGTGAGGGTTCATAATAACTATAGGCATTACGACCATTACGTTTTGCCTGGTACATAGCGGTATCTGCATTACGCACTAATTCATCAGCAGTTATGGCATCATCAGGATAGACGCTGATGCCAATGCTGGTTGTCAGGTTGGTATTAGTGCCTTCAAGAGGTGGTGATTGCGATAATGTGTCTAATATTTTCTGGGCGACTTTATAAGCCTCCAATGTACCCGAAATATTCTCAAGTAATATGACGAATTCATCACCGCTGTTTCGTGCCAGCGTGTCTTGTTCTCTAATGCAGCCATGAATAAGCCTAGCTACCATGATAAGTACTTCGTCACCAATACCATGACCATAGCTGTCATTAATATTTTTGAAATTGTCGAGGTCAAGAAAAAGTACCGCTAGTTTTTGCTGTTGGCGTGCAGCTGTTATTACGGCATGCTCAATTCGTTGATTTAATAGGGCACGGTTAGGCAATCCTGTTAAGGTATCAAAATGAGCCATATTCCATAGGTCTTTTTCCATTTCCTCGCGTTGTAAAGTAAGGCCTGCTAAATTGGCACAGATATTGAGTAATTTCTTTTGAAATTCATTAGGTGCGCGGTGCTCAAAGCTGCTTAGAGCAAATGAACCTATCATATTGTCACCAGGCAATATAATTGGCATTGACCAACAAGCGTGAGTATCAAAATCTAGTATAAATTGCTCAAAACCTTGCCAGCGTTTATCGGTGGAAGTATTTTCGACAAAGACTGGTGCTCTGTTATACATTGCGGTGCCGCAGGAGCCTGCTTGAGGCCCAGGCTCGAGTCCATCAAGTTGTTGAATTGCTTCTTTGGGTATTGATGGGGCAATACGGACATTTAAATATTGCCGTTCTTCATCAAACAACATAATAGAAGCAGCAGCATTAGAGAGCATTGATTCAGCTGCACGGCATAACTTTGTCAGGTTAGCTTGATGGTCATTATTGACCGCAACAGATTCAAGAATTTCACGCTGCAGGTACAATAATTGATCTTGATCAGCATGGGACAGATTTGGCTCTGAGTCATTGCGGTTTTGCGAAGCGCTCATACTGCCTATCCAAATAAAATAAGTAGTATCATAATACCTGATAACTTATTAAATATTAACTTAATTATTATAGGTGAATTTTAGATGATTAAATCCATTGCTCATGCCAGTTTTCTAGTAGTGAATATTCAAGATTCGTTGAACTTTTATTGTGGTGTATTAGGTATTAAACAGAATATGGGACGGCCTAAATTTCCATTTGACGGAGCGTGGTTAGATTTGGGTGATAGTGGGCAACAATTACATTTAATGCAATTACCTAACCCTGATTCCAAAGAAGGTCGACCTGAACATGGTGGCAAAGATAAACATATTGCATTAGTGGTTGATGATTTAGCGGCGTTGGCTGTCAGGCTTGAAGGCGCTAATGTGACTTTTTCAAGAAGCAAATCTGGTCGGGCAGCCTTTTTTTGTCGTGATCCTGATGGCAATGCTTTAGAGTTTTCTGAAGACTTTACGCCGGCAAAACCTTGACTGTTTTAGTGTGGCTTTGACGCTTTCAATGACTTACAGACTTACGCACATTTCCTGTGGATAACTCTGTGATTAACTCTCAATATTATTGCCAGACCGTTATACTTTAATGGCATTAACTCAAATTGGTTAAAAACTGACCACTTTAAAAAGTTGTTATAAATCATTCGGTTAAATCATAATTTAATGCTATCAACAACTTAGCGGGGATAGTTGTGACAATTATGTGATAGTGGCCTTAACTGGTGAATAACTTTTTTATCAATCGTCATTTATGCCCTGTTTTGGTGCTTATGCTCTGGCCAGCGGTGGGTACTGGCTTTCATCGAAATCATCATCTTGTTCTGCTGTTGGTTTTTGACGTTGCAACTCGAGATCTTTAAAATTAAATAATGCACTATCGGCTAATTGCGATGGTGAAATATTTTGTAAACTTCGGAAAATATTTTGCAAACGGCCAGGCTGTTGTTTTTCCCAAGTTTGTAACATGTCTTTGATGACTTGACGTTGCATATTTTCCTGAGAACCACATAAATTGCATGGAATGATGGGGAATTTTTGCCACTGTGCATAACGTTCGATATCAGCTTCACAACTATAGGCCAGTGGCCGGATTAGAATATTAGTTTTGTCATCACTTAATAACTTGGGCGGCATGGCTTTGATTTTGCTGCCGTAAAACATATTGAGAAATGCAGTTTCGATAATGTCATCACGATGATGGCCTAAGGCTATTTTAGTAATACCATTTTGCCGAGCATAGCCATAAAGTGAGCCACGACGTAGGCGAGAACAAATGCCACAAGTCGTTTTTCCTTCAGAAACAATTTGTTTGACGATACTGTAAGTATCTTTTTCAATGATATGAAAGGGAATATCAATTGATCTGAGGTATTCGGGTAAAATATGCTCCGGGAAACCGGGTTGTTTTTGGTCAAGATTGACAGCAATTAATTCAAAATCAATGGGAGCATGTTTTTGCAGGTTCATCAAGATATCAAGCAAAGTGTAACTATCTTTGCCGCCGGATAGACATACCATTATTTTATCGCCATCTTGAATCATATTGTAATCAGCAATGGCTTGACCGACCTGACGTCGAAGACGTTTTTTTAGTTTATTAAACTCGTGTTTTTGCTTAGTATTTGTTGCTCGTTCAGACATTTAAATTAGACCAGAAAAGGGTTGGACAGTCACCATTGTATTTGCTGCAATACCATCACATTGTTCTTCCAGCAAAATGAAACAGTTAGCACTACTCATTGATTTTAAAATGCCGGATCCTTGCTCACCAGTCGTTTTGACTTGGGTAGTGCCTTGATCATTTTCAAATAAAATACCACGTTGAAATTCAAACCGACCTATCCGTTTTCGAATGGCGCTGACACAATTCACTTGCATGGTCGAGATTAGAGTTGTTGATTGCCCTGAAAGCTGTTGTAGGGCGGGCCGCACAAACTGATAAAAGGTCACCATAACAGAGACTGGATTTCCCGGGAGACCAAAAAAAAGCGCATCATTGATTTTGCCAAATGCAAGCGGCCGGCCAGGTTTCATCGCTAGTTTCCAGAAATCGACTTGACCAAGTTCGGCTAACATTTCTTTGACATAATCAGCATCGCCTACCGAAACACCGCCAGAGGTGATAACAACATCGGCTTGCTCGGAGGCAAGTTGTAAAGCCTCTCTTAGGGCTTGTTTGTTGTCGGCTACGACTCCCATATCAATAAAGTCGACATCTAAGCGTTTCAACATGCCATAAAGGGTATAGCGGTTGCTGTCGTATATTTGACCTGCTTCTAGAGTTGTACCAATAGAACGAAGTTCATCACCGGTGGAGAAAAAGGCAATGCGGGGTTTTGTTTTGATATTCACTTCAGCAATACCTAAAGAAGCAATTAAGCCGAGATCAGCCGGTGAAATAAGGTGACCTTCTGATAATACTGTTTCCCCTGTGGTCAGATCTTCACCAGCTAACCGTACATTTTGTCCATTTTCATGATCGCCGTGAATTGTGATTGCATTGCCATTCAGCTCGACATGTTCTTGCATAATCACGGTATCACATTCAGTAGGCATCATTGCGCCGGTCATAATGCGAATGCATTCCCCTTTATTCACTATTCCCGTGTAAGGCTGGCCCGCAAAAGAAATGCCGACTTGGTGTAGGGTAAATGGTTCAGCTGTGATATCTGAAGAATGGATAGCGTAGCCATCCATTGCTGAATTATTGTGGGGAGGCACATTAATAGGAGAAATAATGGCTTGATGCAGTATTTGGCCTAATGTTTGTCGTAATGGAATTATTTGCCCAGTTGAGATGGGGGTAATAAGATTTGTTATGCGTAGTTTTGCTTCTTGCACACTAAGCGTCTTTATCTGTTGTGGATCAGCACAGCTAGCTTGAGGAATAAAATTAGCCATATTAAGCCGCCCAGTTTTTTATAAAAAGTTGGATATAATCTGCAATGCTATCAATATTATTCAGATCCAACTGATCTATATCCGTTACAGAGCTTAATGTTTCATCACTGGCAATGGCGATAATCTTGTCATCTTGAGGGTAAAGAAATGGCTTTGTGAGGCTAGGGCGATGCAATTCTATTTTAGCGATTGCTTCATGTTTAAAGCCTTCTACTAGAATAAGGTCTACGTTATCGGTATTTAATCTAGGGATGAGGTCCGATAAATTAGAATCCGTTAAATCGTCGGATTGAGTTTCCATCAAGGCCATTAAACGACTGGATGAAATTAGAATTTGCTGGGCGCCTGCTTGACGTATTTCATAGCTATCTTTGCCTGGGATATCAATATTAAAGTTGTGATGGGCGTGTTTAATGACGGCGACTTTGAGCCCTTTAGCATTTAATGCAGGAAGTAATTGACATAATAAGGTTGTTTTACCGGTGCCGCTAAAGGCAGAAAACCCAAGAATGGGAACCGGTGAATATAATATCGCTTGATGATGGGCGAGATCTTCCGGCCGATTAACATTTATAAAAGAATTGACTTGATCTGAAAAATCAACAATGGCCAATTTATGTTGAGCTAACCACCGATCAATTTTTCGGCCTCCTTGGCTTAGGTATTGTTCAAGATCATTGTGTAAACGGCATGGAATTAAACTAAATACCGGCTGCAAGCGATCACCATCATGAGCTACGGCGATATCTGCTTGTTCAAGCAATAAGCTTTCCATCATTCGCTGGCGTAACTGTGGTGAAATATTGGGTGAATCGCATGGTACGGTCAGGATATAATCAGTTTTCACCACTTGCATGGCGCTTAACATGCCAGCTAAAGGCCCACAAAAATCATCTAATGTGTCAGCTACAACGGGATATTCCAAGGCTTGATAGTGGTCAATATTACGGTTAGCATTGATGATTAGTTGGTCAACTTGAGATTTTAATGCTTCAATAACATAACTAATCAGCGGTTTTTGTTTGAATAAAATAAGCCCCTTATCTTCGCCTCCCATACGGCGAGCTTGTCCACCTGCTAAAATAACGCCGGCGATTGATGGTAAGGAAGGTGTATTCATTATGATTCGCTGCTATTGTGTATGTGAACTTTAAATTATGAGGATGTACTCATGAAAAAAGCATGGATTGCGGGGCTTATTATACTGCTAAACAGTGCAGTAGTATGGTCTGATGCATTGAATATTATGGTAGTGGGTTTATTTAGTGGTCAAGCAGTGCTGACGATTAATAATAAACAACGGCTATTAAAAGTGGGTAAAACTAGTCCTGAAGGTGTCACATTGATTGCCGCAACGAGTCAAAATGCAATACTGGAGGTTGATGGTGTACAAAAAGAGTATTTGTTAGGCTCTCAGATAGGTGGTGATTTTGGCCCTCCACCTGAACAAACGGTGGTGAATTTATGGCCAACTAATGGCATGTATTTAACACCCGGTAGTATTAATGGGTTCAGTGTTGATTTTTTGGTGGATACTGGTGCATCAGCTATTGCGCTGAATATAGCAACAGCAAAGAGATTGGGACTCAATTATCTTGATGGTCGGAGAATTGGTGTAAAAACAGCCTCAGGGGTATCCGGTGCTTATGCTGTCACACTAGATCAGGTTCAAGTTGGCGATATCAAACTCTATAATGTAGAGGCGATGGTATTGGATGGGGCCGAGCCTGCGGTCGCTTTACTTGGCATGACTTTTTTAGGACAATTGGATATGCAACGGACTGGAGAGAAGATGGAGCTAAAGAAAAAGTTCTAATGGTTTATTAAATATAATAAAAGCCCTGATGATTACAAACCATCAGGGCTTTTTTGTAATTGTTAATCTTGTTTAGTCAAAGCCTTTACTGATTAATGCATAAGCAGAATGATTATGAATAGATTCGAAGTTTTCGGATTCAATGGTATAAGCACTGATGCGATCATCGTCATTTAATCGGGCAGCTATATCACGTACGATGTCTTCAACAAATTTTGGATTATCATAAGCACGTTCGGTCACAAATTTTTCGTCAGGACGTTTAAGTAAACCAAATATTTCACATGATGCTTCTTGTTCTACCAAGTCGATTAAATCTTCGATCCAAATAAAGCCTTCAGAACGTACTGTGACCGTTACATGTGAACGTTGATTATGGGCGCCATAATCTGAAATATTTTTTGAACAAGGGCATAGGCTGGTGACGGGAACAATTACTTTAACCATAACATCAGTGTCTTGTCCGGTGATTTCACCCAAGAAGCTTACTTGATAGTCCATCAAGCTTTTTACTTTACTGATTGGTGCTTCTTTATTAACGAAATAAGGGAAATCCATTTCAATATAGCCGGACTCAGCTTGTAATCGTTCGGTCATTTCACTTAGCATTTCACGGAATGATTTGACGGTAATTTCACGCTCATGCTGATTTAAAATCTCCACAAAACGTGACATATGTGTGCCTTTGAACTGGTGGGGCAAGTTTACATACATATTAAAATTAGCGATGGTATGCTGATCACCACTTGTGCGGTCACTAACCTTGATCGGATGTTGAATGTCCTTAATGCCGACCTTATCAATAGCAATATGGCGTTTGTCTGCGATGTTTTGAACATCTTCAATTTCATCACAGCAATCTGGTTTAGTATCAGTTGTCATCGTTTATTTAATCCTCACTATATCGAACACAGGCACGGTCGGTTTCCCAAAGGGTAACGCTGGAGATTTTTGCAGTGTCGATATTTAACGTCGTACTTAGGTTTTGGTAGAAATATTGGGCAATATTTTCAGCAGTCGGGTTAATAGTATCAAATGGTGGAATATCATTAAGATAACGGTGATCCAATGTTTTTGCTAATTGACGCGTTGCTGTTTTAATGGTTTTGAAGTCCATGCCCATGCCATGATCATTTAGGGCGGTGGCAGTTACTTCAACCTCTAGTTTCCAGTTATGGCCATGCATACGGCTGCAATCACCTGGATAATCACGCAAAGTGTGGGCAGATGCAAAGTCGGCTAGGATTTTTAAGGTATAGGTTGGACTCATAGTTGACTATTATACTAGGGAATAGAGAAGGGACGAAATATTATGCTGGAAAATGTTTTTGTGCTGACGCTATAATGCCTTCGGCATCTAAACCACAGCTGGCCAACATTTGTTTATGATCACCATGGTCAAGGAATTTATCCGGTAACCCCATAATGTCCACTGGTGCATTGTTGTTCATAGAGAGTAATAATTCAGCCACTGCTGATCCGGCACCACCGAGACAGGCATTTTCTTCAATGGTGATAATTAAATCGTGATTATTTGCGGCTTGTTCTATTATTTTAGAATCAAGGGGTTTTACAAAACGCATATTAACAACTGTGGCATCGAGTATTTCCGCTGCATCCAGTGCTGCTTGTAGCATGCTACCAAATGCGAGGATCGCGATTTTATTACCGTGACGTCTAATTTCAGCTTTGCCAATTTCAATAGATGTTAATTCAGGCTCAATGTCAGTACCAGTTCCACTACCTCTAGGATATCGAACGGCACTTGGGCCGTTATGCCGAT